>CAXUNV010000010.1:0-20547 GCA_964252355.1 uncultured Chthoniobacterales bacterium
GCGGTCGCCCATGGCCGGCCGCACTTCCTCCGGGATGCTGCCTTGGTGTTCGATTCTTAAGTAGGCGAGGCAACGGCGGGCGTCCAATCGCCCGGGTTCCGTGAGCGCGGCCGTCGGACAAACGTCCAAGCAGCGGCGGCAGGAACCGCAACGGGACTTGGCGGCACGGTCGGGCAGCAACTCCAACGTGGTCAGGATCACCGACAATAAAAACCAAGTGCCCAGGCGTTCGTTGAGGCAAAGGGTGCTTTTGCCCTGCCAACCCACCCCCGCCTCCGCAGCGAAGTCGCGTTCCAGCACGGGGCCGGTATCCGTGTACCATTTCTGCTGACCGCCGCACGTGGTCAGAAAATCCGCAAGCGCCCGCAGCTTCGGGGCGAGGAGGTCGTGGTAATCCTCTCCCCAGGCGTACCGGGCAAAACGCCCGGGGCGGCGTCGGGTTGCCGGTCCCTGATGGTAGTTGACGGCAAGCACCACCACCGATTTCGCCCCAGCCAACACTTGGCGCGGGTCGGCGCGCCGCTCCGGATCTCGCGCCAGCCAAGCCATGTCGCCGTGACGACCGTCGTTCAACCAGGCGAGAAACGCGTCGGCATGCGGCGCACGTCCGGCGCGCGCGATCCGACACTCCTCAAAGCCCAGGGCTTTCGCCCGGGACGTCAACTCCGCCTTGATGTTCACGACGGCGCCAACCTTGCACGGCATCCAAGATCTGCCTAGCCACCGCGTCGTGGGCAAGGCCGGTGGAGTCGACCTGCAGGTCGGCCCAGGCCGCGTAGAGACCCTGCCGCGCCTCCCACAGGGCCTCGAAGGTGGCTCGGGGCTCGTCGGTACGCAGCAACGGCCGGTGCGGGTTCCGGCTGACCCGCTCCCAGATCGTCTCCTGGTTGGCCGTCAACCAAACCACCGGACCTAAGGCTTGCAGCCGCGGTCCGTTGGCCGCGTCCAGCAAAATCCCTCCACCAGTGGCAAGCACCACGCCGCGCGCCCCGCGCAGTTCCTCCAACGCGCGCACTTCTTCCGCACGGAAGAAAGCTTCGCCGTGCGTTTGGAAGATCTCGGGGATGGGTGCGCCCACCCGGGCGCGCACCAGGAGGTCGGTGTCTCGGAACCGCAGTCCGGTACGACGGGCAATCGCTCGAGCAACCGAGGACTTCCCGGCACCCATGAAACCGATCAGGACAATGTTCTGCGCCGCCAAAGTCCGTCTTAACGTCCGAACTTGGCGACCAGGTCCCTTCTGCTCGGCGCGGTCAATTCACGCGATGGCCCGGACGACGTTACGCGCCTTGGCTCCCTTTTCGTCTTGGTAAAGTTCGTACTCGACCGTCTCACCCTCGTTCAGGGTTTTAAACCCGTCTGCTTGGATCACGGAGAAATGCACGAAAATGTCCGTCGGAACTTCTGGGTCGACAATGAACCCAAAACCTTTCTTCTCATTGAACCACTTAACAGTACCTTTTGCCATACACTCGACAGATAGAACCGAGCCGTTCTCCCGCCACAGAGCGTCACGCCGGCAGTTAGACGGCGTAATCCTGGGGGTTAAAGACGGCTTGACTTAAGGCTCGGCAGCATATCGAGCACGGCGAAAAAACGTCAAGCGTTTAGGATATAAGAGTTCCTCGAGCCGGCAAACCGGCTTAATAGGAATCTTTGAACTTAACTTCTGTTGTGTCAGGTCCAACAAATGTAGCCGTCGTGATGGGTAGTCGCTCGGATTGGCAGACGATGCGACTGGCCGTCCAGACCCTTGAACATTTCGAAGTGCCCGTGCTGCGCCGCATCGTCTCTGCCCACCGCACCCCCGAGCTGCTGGCCGAATTTGCCAAAGGCGCAGCCGAGGCCGGCATCGAGGTGATCATCGCGGGCGCGGGCGGCGCGGCGCATTTGCCAGGGATGCTCGCGGCGCACACGCACCTGCCGGTCTTGGGCGTGCCGGTGCGTAGCCACACCCTCAACGGCGTCGACTCGCTGCTCTCCATCGCGCAGATGCCCGCGGGCGTGCCCGTGCTGACCCTGGCCATCGGGGAGGCCGGGGCCACGAACGCGGCCTTGGCCGCCGTCGCCATCTTGGCGCTGCAACGGCCCGACTTGCGGGCGCGGCTCATCGCCTACCGAAAAGCGCAAACGGAGCGCGTCCTGCACGACACTTTGGAAGGTGAACCGTTGTCCCCGCGTTGAAACTTCCTGCACGACTGACCGAAACGATTCTCGCCGCCGCTCCTGGAGCAGTTGCCCGCGCCGCCAAGCTTTTGCTCGAGGGTCACCCGGTGGCGTTGCCGACGGAAACCGTCTACGGTTTGGCGGCCAACGCGCTCGATCCCGCCGCCGTGGCGGGCGTATTCCGGGCCAAGGCTCGGCCCGCCTTCGACCCGCTCATCGTCCACGTGTCCAGCCGACGCGCGGCAAAACCGTTGTGGCGCGACGGCGGCGCCTTGGGCGAGGTGGTGCAAGTTTTAACCGAGCGTTTCTGGCCGGGACCGTTGACGTTGGTGCTTCCGCGCAGCGCGCGGGTGCCGGACCTCGTCGCCGCAGGATTACCCACCGTGGCGCTACGTTCACCGGCTCACCCCGTCTTCCGGGCGGTTTTGGAAGAGACCGGCTTGGCCTTGGCGGCGCCCAGCGCCAACCGGTTCGGCCGGGTGAGCCCGACGGCGGCCGCGCACGTCGCCGACGAGTTGGGCGGCGTGATCCCGCTGATCCTTGACGGCGGCCCGTGCACCCTCGGCATCGAATCGACCGTGGTCCGGCCGTCGCCCGACGGCAGCCTGGACCTGCTGCGTCCGGGGCCGATCACGCCGGAAATGTTAGGCGCTTTTGGCAACGTGCGCCGGCGCCTCCGCACCGATGGCCCGATGGAAGCACCCGGTCAGGCGGACTCACATTATGCGCCTGCGCACGCGGTCCGACTAATTGACGACCCCGCCGAGATCCACGCACCGGAGCAATGCGCGCTCATCTGTTGGGGGCCGGTTCCGCTCGACCACCGTTTTCGTTGGGCTCGCTCGCTGAGCGAAACCCGTGACCTCGCGGAAGCCGCCGCCCGCCTTTTTGCGCTCCTCCGGGAAGCGGACGGCCACGCTCTCGACGTCATCTGCGTTGGACGCGTGCCGGACGACGGCTTGGGTCTCGCCATCCTCAACCGGCTGGAACGTGCCGCGGCGCGGCGGTAAGGGCTCCGGGTTCCGCCTTCGGGGTTCCGCGTTCCGAGCGGGACGGGAACCCGCGGGCGACCCGGTGATCCGGGCGCTGCACGCAGGCCCAATCGCAAATGACCAATTGCCAAAGGGGAGCGTTGTCGCCAAGTGAGGCCCTGGTGGGGCATAAACCCCCAGCCGACCGAACCGGGCCGTCATCAGGGTGGACGTTCGCCGGGCGGTCTGAGCCCGGCCGGGGGTTAACACCCACCGGATCGCCCGCGAGCTCCGGGTCCAAATGGAACGTGGGCGTCCCCGCCCGCAGCGCTACGGCTGCGCGTCTGAAAGGCAGATCCAGCTTTTCCGCCCGCCTCCGCGCAGCGTTGCGGGCGGGCCGCCCGCCCCGCTCGGAACCCGGAACCCCGAAGGCGGAACCTTCTCAAATTGAGGCCGGCTCCGGACCGCCTTCGTCAGCCTTTCGTCGCCGTCCCTCGGGCGCCACCACCAGCGTGATCTCCCCGCGCGGCGGCGTCGCTTGGAACCGGGCGAGCGCCTCCCCCGGCGTGCCGTTCACAAACTCTTCGAAACGTTTGGTCAGTTCACGCGCCACCGTCACCGGTCGCTCCGGCGCGAGCTCCTGCAAAACTTCCAACGTGCGCAACAGGCGGTGGGGCGACTCGAAGTAGACCGAAGTAACCCCTCTCCCAAGCGCCTCTCCGAGTTCGGCCCGGCGCTGGCCGGACTTGACCGGCAAAAATCCGCCGAAGTAAAACCGATCGGTGGGCAACCCGGAACCGACCAAAGCCGTGAGCACCGCGGACGGGCCCGGCAGCACGGTGAGGGGCAGGCCGGCGCGGCGGCACGCCGCGATCAACCGGTAGCCGGGGTCGGAGATGGACGGCATCCCGGCATCCGTCAGCAGCGCTACCTTTTGTCCCTCGCGGAGGCGTGCAACCAACTCCTCCGTCCGCCGGGCTTCGTTGTGTTCGTGGTAGCTAACCATCGGTTTGGTCAGCGCATACCGGTCGAGCAGAATGGAAGCGTGGCGGGTGTCCTCGGCGGCAACCACGTCCACCTCGCGCAAGGTCTCCACCGCCCGATGGGAAAAATCTCCCAGGTTCCCGATCGGCGTGCCTACGACGTAAAGCACGTCACCAACCCTCGGTGAGGTAGCTGGCCGCCTGGTTCGCCGCGTCTTCGATCGCCAGCGGGATGGCTTGCCGTTCCTGGGTCGTGACGTCGTTGCCCACGAAGAAACGGCTGGTCCCCTCGACGTCCCGTCGCGCGATGACCACGTTCGTGCGGGCCTTGAGCACTTCCAAGTGCAGCCGGACGGTGAGGTTGAATTCGGAGGAAGCCAGCACGTTGCCGGTCACCGAGCGAGCCTTGCTCCGCACGACATCGGTCACGGCGCCCCTGATTTCCGCGTCGGCACCGTCCACGGCGCTAATTTGGTAGGTGCCGTCCTGTTGCAGTGCCTTGATCAACGTCGTCGTGGCCAGTGCGTCGATGTCTGGTTCAAGCGTCCGGTTTTCGAAGATCGGCACCGCCACCCGGTGGACGTCTTTCATGTACGTCGGTTGGATCGGCCCGATCACGTAACCGGCGCACCCGGCGAACGCGAGGCAGAGCAGGTACCCGAACCGGCGCGGAGACATGCGCACGTCCCGTTGGCTCAGCGGGAGGGCAACGCCGGCTCTTGGGGAGCGACGTCTCCCGGGGGTGTGACCATCGGCTTCTGGTCGGCCGTGGCCGGCGGAGGCGACGCTTTTGGCGCGGGCGTCGGCGTCGGCGCAGGCGGGCCGACGAAATCGGGGCGGGACGCCGTGTCGACGACCGGTTGCGCGCGTTTGGAGGTGTTGGCCGCCACCGCCGGTTGTCCTACCGCCGGTTTCTCCGTCCCGATCGTGAGCGCGCCTTCGCCCACCTTCGACCGGATCTGGTCCATGCGCACTTTCGCCTGTTCCGCCTGTTGTGAGTCAGGCTGACCCTGCACCACCTCGTTGTAGTAGGTGTAAGCAGCCTTGTAGTTCTTCTGTTTATCGTAAAACCGTGCAATGTTGTAAGAATCCAACGTTTTCCGCCCTTGTAACGTCCGCTGGTTGTCACGCGCCTGCGGCGCCTTGTCGCTGTTCGGGTATTTCAGCAGAAAATCTTCAAAGGCCTCCTGCGCGCGAAACGCCGCCGTTTGGTCATAGCCCGTTTCCCGGCTCGCCCGGTAATAGACGTAGCCGATCTGGTACATGGCGCTGTCGGCGACGTCGCTGTTCGGGTACCGGTCGACGACTTGTTGGTACGCATTGATCGCCGCCGTGACCGCCCCGGTCCGCTCCAACGCTTGGCCGACGCCGTACTGCGCCAAGGGAGCAAAACGGCTGTAGGGCGCATTGCGCACGATCTTCTGAAACATCTCCTGCGCCTTGGCCATCGACGGCAGCGTCGGCACGCCGTAAACCGTCACCCGCTTGCCGTCGAGGTACGCTTTGCCGATGTTGTACTGCCCTTGCAGCGCCGGTTCGAAGTCCGGGCTGCGCGGGTATTTTTCCACCAAGGCTTGGTACTCATTGAAGGCGCGCTGCAAGTCGCCCGTTTGTTCAAACATCAGACCCGAGCGGTACTGGGCACGGGCGGCCACGTCGGCGCGCGGGAAACGGCGGACCACCAAGCGATAGGAAGCCCCGGCACGTTTGTAGTCGCCTTCCCGTTCGTAACGTTCGCCCAAGTCGTATTGTTCCTGGGCGTTTTTCTTGATCTCGATGTCGGCAAGTTCGCCGGTGGAAAAGCCCTCGCCTTCGCGGTAGATGATCGGGGCGGGGGAACGCGGCATTAGCCCGAACAGCGCGATCGTCAGCGGCAGGAGGTACCGCAATGGCGATTTCATAAGGGCGCGAGGATAAGTCGTGCGTTTGGCCCCGTCAAGAATGCCACCAGTCAGGACCGAGCGGGACCGAGCGGGACCGCACGCGGCATCACGGACGCCAACCGGCGCATCAGTCGTAGTCGCGGTCGAGCACGGTACCGTCACGGGCGACTTTGAGCTTCAGCTTCGCGCTGCTTTGCCCGTAGTAGGCCTCCACCTCATAGACCAGGCGCCCGTGGTCTTCGTCGAGGTGCGCCTTGCGGACCGCGCCGCCGCGGGCTTCGCGGGCGATGATCCGCGCGATGGAACGAGGGATTTGCGACGGCGCGAGATCTTCGTCCAAGTCGAGCAAGTGTCCGCGCTCCGAGACCGTGATGTTCCCCTTGTGCCCGGCGCGGAAGTATTCGCAGCGGTATTTCGGACCGTACTCGTCGTCGTTGCCAATCCTTGCTTCCATAAGGCGTGCGCCCGGCACGTAGTCAGCGATCGCTTGCCGCGCGCGCGGCGGCACGTAGTCAAGCGGGATGTCGGAATCGGCCAAGGCCCCGGTCAGCGCAACCGAGGTCAGCAGCAGGAGCAGAGGCGAGAGGCGACGCATGCCCGTTTGTAGAAAAACCGGCGGGGAAGTCGAGGGCCGAAGCGGCGTTCCAACCGATGGTGCCAAGGCAGGGGATGGCTTGGCGAAGCGGCGGACGCCGCGGAATTCGGCTAACTCGTTCCTGACGCACGCCGAGTCGCCTCCCACACCATCGAACAATCGGCCACTGCCACCATCGGCTCAGCCGGGCTGGCGACCGGCTGGCTTTGCCGATCCGGCCGGGTCGGGGCAGCGCCGACGGTTCCAGCGCTAGGGTGCGGTCGCGGCATCCAGCCGCGCCCGGTAGTCCTGATAAAGTCGGGCGTACGGTTCGATCCAGGCTGCCACCGGCTCGATCTTCCGCAAATCCCGCCCCCCTCCAAACGGCAGAGCGAACCCGTCCACGGCCTGCGCTGCGATCAGGGCAGCCCCGAGAGCCGTGAGTTCCGGCTCGTCGACCACGATCACCGGCTGGCCGAAGATGCTGGCGCGCAACTCCACAAACGCCCGGGACCGTGCCCAGCCGCCGGTTGCGAAAACGGGTCCAGGCTGAGCACCGGCCGCCCAGATTGCCTCCAACATCCGCCGGGCGTAGCAGGTGACCGCTTCCAACGCGGCTCTCACCTCTCCTTCGACCGGTGCGTCGTCGGACCGTACGCGCCATGCACCAAACCCGACGAGGGGCACGGGATGGCGACCCGGGCTACCTGGCATCTGGTTCGATGTCAATAACCGCTGAACCCGATCGGTCGGCCCGCGGAGCGGTTGGAGCGCCGCCGCCAATTCAAACACGCCCAGGCAAGAGAGGCCTGCGTGACCTCTCGGGGGCACCGAAAAGGCCAGGTACGGATCCAGCCTCGGTCCGGCCACTTCCGTTGTCTCGCCGTACACGAGGTTGGCCGTGCCCATCGAGTCCACGAGGGCGTTGGGATGCAATTGCCGGATCGTCGCGGCTGCGACCGGATGGTCGTGTCCGCCGGCGGTCACCACCGTCGCCGCGGACGCGGCGCCGCTTTCGCGCAGCGGCCCTTTTCGGACCCCGCCCACGACCGTGCCCGCCGGCACCACGGGCGGCAGCCTCGGCGCACCCGCCGCTGCCAGCAGCGGCTCGATCCAGCGGCGTGCATACACGTCGTAGCAGGCCGTCCGCGCCGCGAGGGTCTCGCTCATGAAGGCATGGCCCGTCCACGCCACGGCCGGGTAGTCGGTCAAAGCCACCCAGCAGGCGGCGGAAGAAAGCTCCGCGGGACGGTGCTGCCGGAGCCAGAGCCATTTGGCGGCCGTTCGGGAGGGGTCGATGGCCAGTCCTGCCTGCGCCGCATAGTGGGACGTGCGTTGCAGCGCCGTGGCCTGCGCCGCGGCCCGTTGGTCAAACCAGGGAAGCGCCAAGCCGGTCGGGGTAAGGTCGGCCCGCACGCCGACGCCGTCCTCGCCTACGCCCGCGGCCGCAATCGCGCGGAGGGGAAGCGATCGGCCGTGCCGACGCCAACCCGTGACAATCAATTCCTCCAGCGTCGCCACCAGGCCCAGCGCATCGGTAGCCACGCCATCCTGGTCGGGCAGGCGCGGGGTGGGAACGGCCTGGGTCCACACGGCGTGCCCACCCTCATCCACCAAGGTCACCTTGACGTTGGTGGAGCCGAGATCAACGCCACAACTCAGTGCGCTCATGGAGATGCCTTCCCTTCCTAACGGCGCGTCAAACGCTTAACGTCACGACGGCGATGGCGCTGATCCCCGCACAGGCTTCCCTTTCCGGTGCCCCTGACTGATGGAAATCTCGGACGGTTAAACGTCATTTCACGGCTTTGAAAGTAGGTGCCGTTTCCACGAGCATCATCTCCCCGATGGCGTCCTCGTCGATCCGGGCCAAGCCGAAATTCGCCGTCTCGCCCGCCCCGCCCCGGTACCGGAGCCTGATCCGTTGGTCTGGAACCCGTACGCTGGCCAAAGTCCATGTTCGGGCGACCCCTCTGTCCATGGCCGGAACCGGCGAAAATCATGAGCATGTCCACCCCGGTTTCCTAACCTTCCGTTCGCCATCGTTCCGCGTGCATCCCACGACCGAGCCCCCCTGGTGCTCGCCCCCGAGCTGACCCAGTTCGGCGCCCACCATCGCCTTCCAGGCATGCGCAACCTCCATGGCTCGTGGGGTCGCCGCGATATTTTCGTCCGATGGCAAAGCCACGCCGTCGAACATGAGGGAGCAATAACCCATTTGCAGGCAGCGTACCAACCTTGGCATCCCGTCCGGATGATCCAGATGCCGGAGGATCGGCACAGGCGTTCCGCAGATGACGGCGCGGGCGGCGGCCGCTACCTCGGCGTAACCGCTGCAGTGAAGGTCGTCGTCAAAGGTTTGTAAAAAGATGGGCGCCTTTTCCTCCGCCGCAGCTTGCACGAGGCTTTGGCGATTTCCAAGTTCCACACGTTAAACGCCGGGTAAACAAACGTCGTTTGCAGGCGAACCGGATAAAGTGAGCGGGACGGGAGTTTCCCCTAGCGTCCAGCGGAACTAACCTGGGGCACGCCAACGATCCGACGACGTGGATGGGCAGAACGCACGACGCTGCCGCCGAGGGGACACCTTCATCGAAAAGGACGATTTGCGTTTCCACACAGAGTCTTTTGTTGTTTTAAATAATTCCGTGATAGCGTTCACTTCAGGGATCCGCTCGGTGGATCGCTCATCCTCCCCGCCCGACTCTGCCGACAAGGGGCTGTAAGCCAGATTTTATGAGAGCGCTTCGATTTCCTGACCGAAACCGCATGGAGGTGGTTGACCTGCCTCAACCCAAGCCCGATCGGGGCGAGGCCTTGGTGCGTGTCCACTCGTCCGGGATCTGCCACACCGACTTGGAGATCTTGCGCGGAAACTACCCGACCCATTACCCAGTGATCCCCGGGCATGAATTTGCGGGGACCGTGGAAGCGGTGGGGCCCGGCCTTTCACCGGATCTGGTGGGCCAACGCATTGTGGTCGACCCGAACGTCCCCTGCCGAGCCTGCCCGGCATGCCGCGCGGGCCTCTTTAACAAGTGCTTTCACTTAAGAACCTACGGATCGTCTTTGGATGGGGGCTTCCAAGAGTTTGTGACCGTGGCCGGCGATTGTCTTTTGCCGATTGCGGACTTGCCGTTCGAGGAGGCGGCCCTTGCGGAGCCGCTGGGGTGCGTCCTCCACGGTTTGAACCGGCTGACGATCCCGTCCGGGGCAGAGGTCTTGATTTTCGGCGCTGGACCGATCGGGGTGCTCATGCACGTCACCCTGCAGGCGGGCGATGCCAAGCCGGAAGTCACCGTCGTGGACTTGCAGCCTTCGCGCTTGGAGATCGCCAAGCGCCTGGGAGCCGCCCGGGCCGTGCTGGCCGAAGACCTCCCGCAAGCGGATTTCAAATCGCGTTTTCCTGTCGTCATTGACGCGACGGGCGCTCCAGGCGTGATCGAACACCTTCCCCACTACACGCAGGACCGCGGAACCGTGCTGCTTTTCGGGGTGTGCCCCCCCGACCGGCGGGTGGGCTACTCCCCCTACGAAGTCTATTTCCGAGAACTCACGATCCTAGGTTCGTACTCGCTGAACGGTGAGCTGCCCCAAGCAATCACTCTTCTCAGAGCGGGCAAGATTCCTACGCGAGAGATCATCACGCACCGCGTCGCTCTCGAAGAAGTACCGGCGCATCTGTCCAATCCAGGCGGTTCTGGCGCACTGAAAGTTCAGGCATCGTTCCCTTGAGGCAAAAAAGGAAGGCGCGAAAGCGAAAGGCGGTGTGCCTTCATCCCGTTTCCAGCGCCCTTGGCGGCAGGGTGTGGGGAGACGATGTTCCGATTGCGGCGCAAGGCTCATCCCCGGGGTGCGTCCGGCGAGGAAAGGGTGCTTGTGGCCGGGTGCTTCTCCGGTGGCGCGAAACCTCGCTGGGACCAAACCCCACCTGGGCCCGAAAGCCGGTTTTGCCGCGGACGGGCTAGGCCGGGCTTTTCCCCGCGGATCGTCCCCGGCGACTGCCGGGGAGCACGGCATAAGCCGAGAGGTGCTTGAGGCTCGTTTCTCGGCCGCGCCGTCCGGCGTCGCCGCGCGCCACCCTTGCCAGCTTTCGCCTTTTGGCACCTTCCGCCGCGCTGCCGATCGGTCGCGCTCGGTACCGCTCGCTCCCCAGTGGCTGCCTCGCATGGATTCGAACCATGACAAAGTGATCCAGAGTCACTTGTGCTACCGTTACACCACGAGGCAATCGTGCGATCAACCGGGCGCCACCCTTCCGCAAGAAGGGCGCGGTTGTCAACTGCCGAGGGGCGTCGTCACCTTGGTGCCGGCCGGCGGCATCCATTGGTAGACGTTGTCAGGCACCGGATCGCGCCGGACGTCGCTGTACAAGATGTTGACCTTTTCGCCGCGCGCGCTTTCGAAGTCGACCCGCTGCGGGGTCAGGTTGGCGTCCATGCCGAGCGTGACCGAGCGCACGATCTTACGAAGTGCCGACGTTTTGGGGGTCAACACGACTTGGTAGCCGCCACCTTCGCGCGAACCTTCGATGTTGTAGAAATTGGAGACCTTTTGGAAGTTCAAGCCGGCGGTAAGGGCCTGCAACGAGTCCTTCAACATCGGCCGCTTCTCCAGGTCGTATAATTCCGCTTCGTTGAACCTCGGGTAGAAAATCACCATCCGCTGACCGTTGATGACCGTCGTGCTCGGCGTGTTGCCGCCGATTTCGCGGCGGATCTTGTCGGGCATGGTGAACCAGATCTTGCCTTGGCTGACCACGGCATCCTTCAGCATCGCCATGCGGCGTTCCTCTCGAAAGTTCGCCTGCAACGAGTTGCTCGACTCGTGCAGCGCCTGCAACCGCTTGACCAAATCCTGCACTTCGGCCGGCGACAGCGGCGCCGCGCCACCCGTCGCGAGCAACCCCAACCAGCAGACCAGCGCCGCGCCGCCCACCAAAAAACTTCTCTGCATAGGCCTTAGCATCGCCAGATCGGGACGAAGTTAAACCATTGTTCGGGCGATTCTCGGAAGATGGCCTGAAACACGTCCGCGAGCAGTTGGGTGTTCTCCTGCAACGATGCGCCGCGGCGCATGTCGACGGCGGGGTAGGCATAGCAGCCGTAACGCCCAGGGGAAAGCTGCAACACGAAGGCGGGGATCACCGCGGCTCCGGTGTGCTGCCAAATGCGGGCCGCGGCAGCGGAAAAAAGCGTCTGCCGGCCGAAGAACCGCACCGGGACGCCGCTGCGTAGGTACGGTCGGTCGACGAGCATCGCCACCAGCTCGTTGCGTTTCAACGCCTGGATGATCTCCACGAAAGCGAACTTGTCCGTGCCAATGGTGATCGTCTTAATCCCGAAACGTTCTCGGTAACGGTGCCGCCACCGGTTCAGGCCCTCGGTTGGCTCCGCCAAAGTCACCACGTTGACCGGGAAGCCGTCGCCGGCCAACACCATGCCGCCGAGCTCCCACGCACCCAGGTGACCCGTCACGAGCAGGGTGCCGCGTCCGCGGGCCTGCGCCGCACGCAGAGCCTCGAAGCCGCGGCGTTCGTCCATCAGTGCTTCGACGCGGCCAATGCCGCCGGCGGACGCATCGCAAAAGTCGTGCAACATCCGCAGGAAGTTGCGGAAACCGCGTTGCGCGACCCTGTCGCGCTGGTGCGAGTCGCTGAAAAGCGGCGCCAAGTTGTCGCGCACGGCTTGGCGGCGCGACTGGCAAAATGCGTATCCCAAACTCCCGACCGCCGCCGCCAAGCCGCGGGTGGTCATCCGCGGCGACGCGTGGATGATGCCGCTGGCCATCTCGAACCAAACGGGCGCATACCAAGCGTTGCGAGGCAAGGCCAAATCGCCAACCTCGACGGGCAAGTCTGCGGTTGGCTGGGGAACGGTTTGATGCATGCCGAAGCTACTGAGCGAAGTTAAATAGCAAGGAATCGCCGCGGGCAAAACGAATTTGCGCAGATTGCAGGACCGCCCCTTGGCGCGCAAATCGGGCTTGCCATTTACCGGGGCGGCTGGCCTCGGCACCGTTGCCGCCGAAGGCGGGGATCACCTCCCGCAGTTCCGCCCACGTTCGCAGTTGGCCAGGCACGCGTGCCGCGGGCCCTGTCCATCCCGCCCGAGCCAAGCTGCCGGTCGCGGCGAGCCGGTCGCCGTGGACTTGCAACTGCAGGAGCGAGACGCCCGATTTCGACAGGGAAAGGTCGTAATCGCCGTTGGCGCTCGAGCGGAGCACGAAATCACCCACCAACGACCGGCCCGGTGTCGCGTACCGCAACTGCCCGCCCCGCGTCGTTGCGCCGGACCCTAACCCAGGCAATTCGTGACCAGTTTGGCAGCCGGCGAGAAGCGCAGCCGTGAAAAGCAAACCAAAAAACTTCGTCATTCGTCAATGTACATGGGCAAGAGAAACCGACGCGTCTCCTGCCCACTGCGGCCGTCTCCGGACGCTGGCCAACACCGTTATGCACTCTGACGGCCGTGCGTCCAGCCTATTCGAACCTTCCTGCGAGAAGTTGGCCCGTTCGGGTGAGGGCGAGGGTGCCGGTGCGGGCTGCCCGGCACCACACGGACCACGTTAGGCCAAACGCGGCAGAATGGCCGGCTTTAACGTCAGGTTCGGCACCAGTCGGCGCGTTTTCCCTTGGGCGTAGACCAACGCGAAAAAAAAGCGCATGCGCCAACGAACTGCCGAGGTGCGTGCGGCGTTGCCGCCGAGCACGCTGTTGACGGTGGGCACCAAGTCGAAAATCTCTTTTGGGTGCAGGAAGATCTCGATGAACGGCTGAGTGTACCAGGCCCGGACGAGCGTGAGATACCCAGCGAACCGTCGCTGGACGACCCGTTCGTAGTGGCGGAACGCCACGGGCCGCGCTGCCGGCCGCGCGAGCGCCCGTAGCAAGGCGTCGCCGGCTTGTTCGCCGGAGTAGATGGCCATGTAAATGCCGTTGCTGAACACGGGGTCGATGAACCCAGCGGCGTCCCCGCCCAGCAGCCATCGGTCACCCGCCAAGCGTTCCATCCGGTAGGAGAAATCCCCGGTGGCGCGCCCCGGGCTGTACCCGCGCGCGCGGGGCGGCCCGGGGCTCCCCTCCCGCTGCGCCGCCACAGCGCGCGGCCGCAGGGGTTGCGGCGCGATGCCGCTGGCGCGGAAGCGGTCGACGTCGGTCACCAACCCGATGCTGCAACGCCCGCCCACCAATGGAATCATCCAGATCCAGCCGTCCTCGGTGCGGATCATGCGCGTGAGGGTGCCATCCTCCCCAGCCGGCCGGTCCACCTGCTCGTAGTAGGCGTAAACCGAAAACTTCCGCAGGTCGGCGTAGGGCCGACGCAGGCCGAAACGGGTGCCGAGCAAGCTGTGGCGCCCGGAACAATCCAGCACGTAACGCGCCGTCACGGACTCGTCGCCCCCGTCGGCCTTTGTGCGGAGTTCTACCCGATCCCGGTGAAAGGCGACGTCGGTCACCCCGACGCCTTCGCGCACCTCGCCACCCGACTCCCGCGCATGGCCAAGCAGAACTTCGTCGAACTTCTCGCGTTCAACTTGGTACGACGTCTGCCATTTCGGCCGGAGGCCATTGCGGAAGTAAAATCGGGCCCGGGTGCCGCAAGCCGAACAGATCTCGCCGCCGTGTTTTACCAAGAAAGCGCCGGCGTCCAACTTCGGTTTGACGCCGATGCGCGCGAGCGTTTCGCAGCTGGCCGGCACCATCGATTCACCGACGCGGAAACGGGGAAAGCGCTCCTTTTCCAAAAGCAGGACCGAGCGCCCGGCCTGCGCCAGCACGCAGGCGGCCACCGAGCCGGCGGGGCCCCCGCCGATGATGGCGACGTCGTACGTCTTTTGCATGCGAACGGTGTCCGGCGGTCGCGCGCGTCCGGATGCGGCGCCCCAGGACGGTAGCAAGCGCCTGCGCCGCTAGGCAAGCGTCCGTTTTGCCGCCGCCAGGAATGGCGGCAGATCTTGCACCAGTTCCCCAAAGGTGTCGAAATCGACCTGCTGTTGGCCGTCGCTCAGCGCCTCCGCGGGGTGGGGGTGCACCTCGATGAGCAAGCCGTCCGCCCCCACCGCGATCGCCCCCAAGCAGAGCGTCCGCACCAGGTCGGCCCGCCCGCACCCCTGGCTGGGATCGACCACCACCGGGAGGTGGGACTCGCGTTTGGCGATGGCGACCGCAGCCAGGTCAAGCGTGTTCCGGGTGTAAGTCTCGAAGGTGCGGATGCCGCGTTCGCACAGGAGCACGTGCGGGTTGCCGTGCGCCAGGAGGTACTCGGCCGCCAGCAGCCACTCCTCGATCCGCTCGCTTAGCCCGCGCTTCAACAAAACCGGGCGGCGTACCCGGGCGCATTCGATCAACAACTGGTAATTCTGCGCGTTGCGGGCGCCGATCTGGAGGATGTCGGCGTATTCGGCGACAAGCTCGACGTCCCGTTCGCTGAGCACTTCGGTGATGATCTTCAACCCCGTCGCCTGCCGCGCCACGCCCAGCAGCCGCAGCCCCTCTTTGCCCAACCCCTGA
Source organism: uncultured Chthoniobacterales bacterium (assembly GCA_964252355.1). Classification (GTDB taxonomy): domain Bacteria; phylum Verrucomicrobiota; class Verrucomicrobiia; order Chthoniobacterales; family JAFAMB01; genus CAXUNV01. The sequence continues at coordinate 15,090 of CAXUNV010000010.1, forward strand.
AACTCGTAGGGCGAGGTTCGCGGTTTGTAGGCACCCCCGCGCAGAATCTGCGCCCCCCGCGCCCGAACCGCCTGAGCGGTGGCGAGCAGCTGGTCCTCCGACTCCACGCTGCACGGCCCGGCCATCAGTGCAAAATGGCCGCCGCCGATTTTCACCCCGTCGACGTCGACCACGGTCTCTTCGCGGCGGGTCTCGCGGCTGACCATTTTGTAGCGCTTTTGCACCCGCACCACCCGCTCGACCTGGGGCAGCACGTTGAGCGACTCGAGGGTATGATGGGTGCGCTCATCACCGATGGCCGCGACCACCGTCTGCAGCTCTCCGCGGATGGGGTGGGGCGTGTAGCCGAGCTTGGCCACTTCTCCGACCACCTCGTCGACGTCCTGCGGCGAGGTGTTGGGTTTCAAGATGACGATCATGGCTGGACCGGTCTTCTAGCACACGCCGCCCTAGTGCGCACCGCGCTTTTCGCCGGAGCCAGCCCGCGTTGCAACCGCCAGCCGGCCGACGTAGGGAGGGGCGTGCAAGATTTTACCGCCGGGGCCATCCACGCCTTACGCCGCGCGCGCGCGTCGTCGGGCAACCCGGAGATCGATCGGCGCATCGCCGAACTCGTCCGCGATTGGGGCGTCCGCGAATCGCAAGACCTCATCGCGGAGGTGATCGTGACGGCGCTGCGGATGGGGAGCGACGCCGTGCCGGTCGCCGACCTCAAACTCATCAACCGCTCCATCAAAGAACTGCGCCACGCCGCACGGGCGTTTGCGCCCTACAGCGGGATTCGCAAGGTCGCGGTCTTCGGCTCGGCGCGCACCCCGGCGACCCAGCCGGAGGCGCAAGCCGCGGAAAAGTTCGCGGCGGCCATGCGGGAGCGCGGCTACATGATCATCACCGGCGGCGGTGAAGGGATCATGGGCGCGGCCCAGCGCGGGGCCGGACGCCAACACTCCTTTGGCCTGAACATCCGGCTGCCGTTCGAACAGCGCGCCAACGACGTCATCGAGGGCGATCCCAAACTCGTCAATTTCAATTATTTCTTCACCCGGAAGGTGAACTTCGTGAAGGAGACCCACGCGATCGCGCTCTTCCCGGGCGGCTTCGGCACCATGGACGAGGGGTTCGAGATTTTAACGCTGATGCAGACGGGCAAAGCCCGCATCATCCCGCTGGTGCTGGTGGACAAACCCGGAGGCACCTATTGGGAAACCTGGGAACGGTTCTTGCGGGAGCACCTCCTCGCTTCCGGGCTGATCTCCCCCGAAGATTTCTCTTTTTTCAGGCGTTTCGACCGGGTGGAGGACGCCGTGGAGGAAGTCCTGACGTTCTACCGCAATTTTCATTCGTACCGTTGGGTCGGACCCGACCTCGTGATCCGTCTGGGAGAGGCGCTGACCTCGGATGCTTTGGCGCGAATCAATGGGACGTTCAAAGGCATGTTTGCGACGGGCGGCCTCCGGGCCGGGCCACCGTTGCCCGAGGAGGCAAACGAGCCGGAGTTCGCGCGCCTACCCCGGTTGGTCGGGCGTCCCTTTCGCCGAAACTTCGGGCGGATGCGCGCCTTGCTCGACGCGATCAACGCGGCCGAGACGGTCCGGGCGGTTGGATGAATCCGCGAAGGCTCCAGGGCGGCGGGTTCCTGGGAATTCGAGCAGAAGGACGCGAAGGACAAAAAGAAAAATGGGGAAACGCAGTGAGCGTAGCACAAAGCCGCCCCCGTGCCTGCGGTGGGGCGTTTACCCCCGGGCGGCAAAGCCGTGCGTCCATCTCGGTCGGCGGTTGCCGGCTGACGGGTGCCGGGCCTGAGCCACCCTGACGGCGTGCCGGGGTCGTTCGGGTCCGGCACCCTCCAACCTGCAGGCATCCCAGGTGAGGGTTGCCCCAACGGCAGGTCGGGGGTTAACGTCCCCACCGGAGGCCCGGGGGGCCGCCGTCTCCCTGTCTGGCCTTTGCCATGCCGCGAAGCGGCCGACCCCGCCGGGGTGCACCGTGCCCGCTACGCCGCGCTCGGCCCCGCCTGTTGCTGCAGGATGTAGTCGTGGATGCTGTTCACGTTCGCCAAAGCCACGCGCGCGACCTCTGAATTGGGCACCCCGACGCCGAACGTCCGTTCCATGCTCACCACCAACTGAAGCGCGTCGATCGAATCCAGCCCGAGGCCGTCGACCCCGAAAAGCGGCAGATCATTCTCGATTTCCTCTTTCGGCACCCGGAGCATCAGGTTGCTGATGAGCATCTCTTTAATCTGCTCCTTGAGGTCTGCGGCAGGCATAGGGTTGGACGCAAAAAGACGAATAGGATTGTGCGAACACCACCTTAATCAAGCTTTTATTTCGACCGGATCGACGCACAATTAAGGCCAACTGCCATGGCCGAGACCACGCGCGACCGCATCGACCGCCTCCTGGTCGACCGGGGCATGTTCGCCTCCCGCGAGCAGGCGCAGCGCGCGTTGATGGCGGGCCAAGTGCTCGTCGAGGAACGCGTGGTGGATAAGCCCGGCAGCCTGATCAGAAGCGACGCCGCGATTCGCGTCACCGGTGGCGACCGTTTCGTGGGTCGCGGGGGCCACAAGCTCGACCCTGCCCTCGACCACTTTGGGGTTGCGGTCGGAGGCCGCCGCTGCTTGGACGTGGGCGCATCGACCGGCGGCTTCACCGACTGTTTGCTGCAGCGGGGTGCGGCCCACGTCACCGCGCTCGACGTCGGCCACAACCAACTCGCGTACAAACTTCGCACCGACCCTCGCGTGACCGTCCGCGAGGGGGTAAACGCTCGCTACCTCGATCCGGCCGACTTGGGCGCCCTTTTTGACCTCGCCGTCGTCGACGTCTCTTTTATCTCGCTGACGCTGGTCCTAGCCCCTATTTTCACCTGCCTTGCCGCGGGCGGATTCGTCATGGCCTTGATCAAGCCGCAATTCGAGTTGGCTCCCTCCAAGGTGGGCAAAGGTGGCGTCGTGCGCGACCCGCGCGTGCGGGAGGAGGCGGTGGGCAACGTCCTCCGCTTCGTCACCGAAACGCTCGGCCGGAAGTCGCGCGGCGTGGTGCCCGCCGCCGTGGCGGGTGCCAAAGGCAATCAGGAGTACGTCACATGCCTCTGTTGAACGTCGGGGTTTACGCCCACTGGCGCAAGCCGGGTGTCGCCGAAGTGTTGCGCGCTTTGTTGGGGTCGTTGGCGGCGTGCGGTCATCACGCCTGGGTGGAGGAACACTCCGCCGCGTTGGTTTCCGTGGACGGTCACCCGTTGGAGACCCTGGCCAAATGCGTCGATGTCTTCATCGTGCTCGGTGGGGACGGCACCTTGCTGCGCCTGGTGCGGGACCTGCGCGGTCAGGTGCGGCCGATCATGGGCATCAACCTTGGCACCCTCGGTTTCCTGACGTGCTTCAACGGCCGGGAGTTCGAAAGAGCCGTCCACGCCTTGCGGGACGGCAGCTACCGCGTGGATGAGCGCACCCTCCTGGAAACGTGCCTCATTCGACAGAGCGGCGAAACCGCCCGGCGCCTCAGCGGCCTCAACGACGTGGTCGTGACCCGTGGCGAACGGTCTCGCTTGGTGCAAGTCGCCGTCGAGATCGATGGGACCGTGCTCAGCGAATACAACGCTGACGGTCTCATCGTGGCCACGTCCACTGGTTCGACGGCCTACTCTCTCTCCGCGGGCGGCCCCATCGTCATGCCCAATTCGGGTGTCCTCGTGGTGACGCCGATCTGCCCGCACGTGCTGACCAACCGTTCGGTGGTGGTCTCCAACCACTCCATCCTCACCATTCGGGCTGCGCGCAGCGAACAAACCCTGTTGCTGAGCGTCGACGGCCAAGGTGCCGAAGAGATTGCGCCGGGCGACCACGTGCGCATCGCCGCCGCTGACCACAAGGTTCCGCTCCTCTTTCCCAAACACCTCGCCTTTGCGGACATCCTCCGGTCCAAACTCCGCTGGAGTGGCAGCGCCATATGATCCGGCTTCGCGACGCGCTGCTGCCGGCAGGAATCCTGCTCGACGTGGAGGCGGCCACCTACGCTGAAGCTGTCCGGAAGCTGGCCGAACCGTTGCGTTTCGACGAGCGCGTGACCGCGTGGCCGGAACTGGCGGCCGCCCTTGCCACCAAGGCGCAGACGGCCGGCGCCCATCTCAAGTACGGGGTCACGTTCACGCACGTCCGCACGGCTGCCGTCAACGAGTTCGTCATGACCTTCGGCCGCCTGCGCCAGCCGGTGCGGCTGGGCGGCGAACCGATCAAGTACATCATCCTGATCGCCATTCCCGCAGCGATGGACGCCGAGTACGCCCGACTCCTTGGGGTGATGATGCGGGTGCTGCGGGACGAACGCCTTTGCAACCGGTTCGCTGACGCCGTCAACCCAGAAGCCGTGCTCGAGGTGCTGGAACGCGGCGAAACCGGAATCACGTAGAAAGTTCTAACCATTGCATCAGTTGCAAAGATGGTACAGACGGCTGCAACTATGGCGGGCCGTCGGTTCACCTTCCCGTTCATCGCCTCCCTTGCGTTTCCACCTTTATCGAAGGGCGCTCGCGGCTGCCCCGATCGAGGCAATCGATGCAATTGTGACCGCTGGTGCTGTTTCTCTCTCACTGCCACAGCAGGCGCAGCCCAGCGACGATCGCTGAAAACAGCAGCACCCGGTCGAACCAAAGCTGCGGAATCCGGCGCAGCAGGGCGCGACCAAGCCAGATCCCAGCCACGATGGCGGGCAGCATCAGCAGATTGAACCACAAAGACACCCCGTTGATGACGCCTAAGGCATAGCTAAACGGCAGTTTGCTTAGGTTGATCAAGAAAAAGATCCAGGCGCTGGTGCCGGTGAACGCGTATTTGGCCAAACCGGCCGAGAGCAGGTAGATCGTCATCACCGGCCCGGCGGCATTGGCCAACATCGTCGTCATCCCCGACAAAACGCCGAACGCGAGACTGGCGAGCGGTCTGGGGATCACGCCCGCCGCGGACGGGTCAGCGGCCAAGGTCCGACCGGGGTGCGGCTTTGGCCGACGCGCTTGCTGGCGTTGCCAAAGCTGGAGCGCGGTCAAGGCAAGGATGATGCCTCCGATCAACGGCCCAAAGACCTGCCCGGGTATGCGCAAAAACACCAAGTAACCCAGCACGATGCCGACCAAAGCCGGCGGCAGCACCCGCAGAATCTCTCGCCAGAGGGCGTGCCGGCTGAACATGCTGACCGCCAAGACGTCCGCGCAGATGAGCATCGGCAGGATCACCCCGGTGGATTGGCGAGCGGGAAAGATGCCGGCCATGATGGCGATCCCGAGGAGGGCGACGCCGGTGAACCCGGTTTTGGACATACCGAGGAGAAGGGCAGCTACCAAGCCCCACCCCCATTGGCTCGGCGTCAGGTCCGCTGGCATCACGAATTTTCGGGCGCTGCCGGTAACCCCCCCCGGCCCCCCCCGGGGCCCCCCCGCGGCCCCCGCAGGGGAAAACACC
>CAXUNV010000010.1:20557-22289 GCA_964252355.1 uncultured Chthoniobacterales bacterium
GCCACGACGGGCGCCCAGCAGCGCCCGAATCTGGCTAAAAACCCGCAAGAGTTGAAGCCGCCGTCCTTTCATCCGTGTAATGTTCATGCAAGAGATCCGCCAGGGACAACACGGACGTTCCCCTATAAACAACATGCCTCCGCCTATGAACAGTCCTCTTTCCCCTTCCGCCCACCCCCGCTGGTTGGTCCTGACCGGCGCCGCCCTTCTGGCGGGCACCGCGTTGGCGCTTGAATCGCCCGGCCAGGGCAACAATTCGGGCAACAACAGCGCGCCCAAACTCACGTTGCAGACCGACGGGACCCCGCTGGCGCGCAACCCCGACAACAGCTACGCCCCGATCGTGGAGAAGGTCACCCCGAGCGTCGTGCGGATTGCGGTCACCTCCAAGGGTGACACCCCGACGATGACCGGCCCCGACCAAGACTTCTTCCGCCGGTTCTTCGGCCAGGGCGGTCCGCTCCTCCGCGGGCAACCGTCGCCGGAGTTGGAGCGGGCGCTCGGCTCGGGCGTGGTGGTCTCGGCTGATGGCTATATCGTGACCAACAACCATGTGGTGCGCAACGCGCGTGAAATCCAGGTCTCCCTCAACGATGGCCGCAACCTGCCGGCCAAGGTGATCGGCACGGACCCGCAGACCGACGTCGCGCTGGTGAAGGTCGACGCGCAAAGCTTGCCCTTCCTGACCTTTGCCGACAGCGACAAAGTACAGGTGGGTGACGTGGTGCTTGCGCTCGGCAACCCGTTCGGCATCGGCCAGACGGTGACCCGCGGGATCGTGAGCGCCAAAAACCGGCGTACGTCGGGCGAGATGGATGAAGATTTCATCCAGACCGACGCGGCCATCAATCCGGGTAACAGCGGCGGTGCGCTCGTCGACACGCAGGGTCGGTTGGTCGGCATCAACACGGAAATCCTCTCCCGGACCGGTGGCAACCAGGGCATCGGCTTCGCCGTGCCGAGTAACTTGGTCCGCTGGGTCACGGAGAGCCTGACCAAAAATGGCCGGGTGCAGCGCGGATTGCTGGGCGTCTCCATCCAAGACCTCACGCCAGAACTGGCGCAAGCCATGAAGGTTAACCGTACCGCCGGTGCGCTGGTGTCGGACGTGTCGCCCCGCAGCCCGGCCGAAGCCGCCGGCATCAAGAATGGCGACGTGATCCTGAAGTTCAACGGTGAGCTCGTGGAGAACGCCAACCAATTGAAGCTGCGCGTTGCCGAAACCACTCCAGGGTCCGTGGTCCCGTTGGAGATTGACCGCAATGGGCAGACCCAAACCGTGAACGCGACCGTGCAGGAGCGTTCGGGTGACCGATTGGCCCGCAACGACGCGCCGTCGCCGAAAGGGGACGACGCCCTGACCGGAGTGCAGGTCGCCAATTTAGACGCCGAAAACCGCTCGCAAGCCCGCGTGCCCGGCAGCGTCCAAGGCGCCCTCATCACCGACGTCGAGCAAGATTCGCCGGCGTACGAGGCGGGGCTGCGTCCGGGCGACGTCATCACCGAGATCAACCATCAGCCGGTCCGGAGCGCGGACGACGCCGTCAACCTGACCCAGAAGCCAACCGGTGGCCGCACCCTGGTGAAGCTTTGGAGCCGCGGCGGCAGCCGCTACGTGGCCGTGAACGAAGGTAACGCGAACGGCAACGGCAACAACAACGGCGACAACGACCAATAAGTCCTGCCACTTGCCCCGACTCGGGGGGGCCGCCCCCCCGCCCCCGCCGCCGCG
>CAXUNV010000011.1:0-21982 GCA_964252355.1 uncultured Chthoniobacterales bacterium
GGGTGGCGGGGGGCTCGGGGGGCGGGTGGCAGCGGGGGACGTCGAGGTGGGCGCGGGCGTTTTGGAGATCAGGCGTTCTGGCATGGGCTTGCCGCGCGTCAAGCCCGGTCAGCCAATCTCCCCCAAATTCCTTGATCGCGCTCTCCCGGGCCAAAGCTCACCTTCCGCCCACCGCGGGCATACCGTGGGACCGCCACCTGGACATTTGGGACCACCCGGTTTAGAAAACGGGCCGCGCCTCCGAGACCGTGTCCGACGTTTCCATCCTTTCCCTCCTTTTTCACCGGCCGGACCTCACCGAGAGGATCAGGGCGCCCTTGGCGAAGGCGAACGGCCACGGGCAGTCGCGGAACGGGAAGGGATGAACACGGTCGTCGGGACCCTTGCCGTCCTGTTCACATGGCTCTTGTTCAGTTTGGCGACCTGCGGGTGGGGAACTTGCGCACTCCGGTTTTCCGCGCCGGCGGGTGGGTGGCGGTTTGGACCCCTGTTCTGGTCAGGCCTGCTTTCGTCGGTGGCGCTCCTGCAGATCCTCAACCTGTTCACTCCCCTGAACGGGGCGGTCACGGCCGCCTTGCTACTCGCGGGTTTGGCGCTGCTCGTGGTGCACCGGAAGAGAATTCGCTTTGTCGGGGATGCGCGCGTGCCGATGCTGGCGGGTGCGCTGACGGCGCTCGGCATCCTCTGGTTAGCCAACCGAGCCCTTCTCCCGCCGTACCACTACGACTCCGGACTGTACCACTTCTCGTCGATTCGATGGGCCAACGAGCAACCCCTGCCGCCCGGCCTCGGGAACCTTCACGGCCGGCTCGGCTACAACCAAAGTTACTTTTTGTGGGTCGCCTTCCTCAACTGGTTCCCCTGGCCCGGTTGGGGACACCATTTTGCCAACGGGCTTCTGTTGGTCGCGGCCATCTTAGACCTTTTGATTCTCGCCGGGGAGCGCCCGGGTCAGAAGACCCTTGGCTGGGGATTTCTCACCGCGATTCCCCTCCTGCTCTGGTATGGCTGCAACGGGCAATACGGGGGGGTGATGCTCTCCAGTCCCACGCCGGATTTGGCGGTCTTCTTCCTGCAGGTGGCCGCCTTCGCGCACCTTTGTCAAGCCGGTTGGAGACGCGCCCCGGAGGCGCGCTCCACCTCGCACGGGCAATCCGTGAGTGCGGTCCTGGCCCTCGTCACGCTGTTGGTCTTGTTCAAGTTGAGTGCCTTGGTGTTCAGCGTCGGCACCACTGCCGTGCTCTGCGCGTTTGCCGGACGGCCACCGAGGTATCGATGGTGGCCTGCCTTGGCCCTTTCCACGGCCGCCGCGATCGGTTGGTTGTTGCGCGGCGCCATCGCCACCGGTTACCTCGTGTACCCCGTGGCGGCGACCGCGGTGCCGGTCGGTTGGAAAATGCCCGTGACCTTGGTGCAAAGCGAACAACGCTGGATCCGCAGCTGGGCGCGTTGGCCCTACCACGATCCCGACCTTGTCCTCGCCTCCTGGCGCTGGCTCCACCCCTGGTGGCGGGCGTGCCGTCACAACGTCCAGTTCACGACCGCGCTTTGGGCCCTGTGCGCGGTGCTGGCCCTGAACCTTGTGTTTCGACCGCGCGCGTCTGCGGATCCCGAGGGCCGGACCAACGCACGTCTGCTTTGGGCGGCGGCGGCGACTGCGGCCGCCTCCGTCGTCTTCTGGTTTTGCGCTGCGCCGGATCCACGCTTTTTAGGGGCGAGCGCCTGGCTGGTAAGCTGGGCGCTTCTTCTTGCGGTGCTCCGGAGGCTTCCCGATCACAAATCTCGGTGGCTCACGGCCGCTGCGGTGCTTTCCCTTGGACTGGCCCTTGCGGCTGAACTCCGGCCGGCCGAGCGGTTTTGGGTAAAAATTCCGGCGCCTGCTTGGGCGTACCCGGTGCCGGTCCAACCGATGCGGCCGGCAAGAACCGCGAGCGGTTTGAAAGTCCTGATGCCGGCATCGGGAAGCCAGTGCTGGGATGCGCCTCTGCCGTGTTCTCCGTACTACTTCTCGGGACTACGCCTTCGCGGCCGGACGTTGGCGGACGGCTTCACCTTCGAGCCGTCGTCGTCCTTGGATGAACGCCGCGGACCGGAAGCATCGCCCAACGACGCAGCGACGAGATAACGCGCCCGCCCTGCCTGCGCCACTGCGCGGCCTATCAAAAAGTCAGCGGGGACGCGCTCATTCCACGGGGCGGTGCGGGCCGATCCTGGCACGCTGCCAACGCTATTCTCAAGGTGGTTCGGCGAAGTGCTCAGGGCGCCATGGCGGGAAGCACCAGCACTAAGGCGGCGGCATCATCGTACTGGTGGGAATCACCTCAACAGAGGAAGTGGTGGGCATTGAGAGCCGGCGAACCGCGTGAAAACCGTTGTGCCGGATTTATGGGACGCGGACCCACCTCGCCGGAATCGCGGGTCTCTCCGCAAGTGGTTCCTTGTCGTAGAAGGGAACGCTGACGCCCACGGCCACCGGGGTCAAGGCGTTCGCGCGGTGGATGCTCGACCGTAAGCGCGCAGAAAGGAGGGATGAAAGCTTTGGTGCAGATTGCGCAGCAAATTGAATTTGATCAGGTACCAGAGCGCGTCGATGCCGTCGCGGTAACCGATCTTTTTGCCCTCTTCGTACGTCCGCCCATAGTACGAGATCGGCACCTCGTAGATGCGCGCGCCGATTTTTTTGCACTTGGCCACGAACTCGACCTCGAAGCCGAAGCCGGCCGATTCGATGACCATGTTCTGCAGGATTTCCGTCCGGCACGCTTTGTACCCGGTCTCGAGGTCCGTCAGGTTGAGGTCGGTGAACACGTTGCTGATGAACGTGAGGAATTTGTTGGCGAGGTAATGCCGGTAATAGAGGGCACGCCCGGCGCGGCGCACCATGAAGCGCGACCCGAGACAGACGTCGGCTTGCCCGTTCTCAATCGGCTGCAAGAGGTGAGGCAACTCCGAGGGGTCGTACTCCAGGTCGGCGTCCTGAATGACCACGACGGTGCCCGTGCAAGCCGCCAAGCCCGTTTTGAGCGCGGCCGTCTTGCCGCCGTTTTCCCGGTGCCGAAGCAAAAGGAGGCGGGGTTCGCGCTCGCCGAAGGCGGCGCACACCCCGAAGGTGCCGTCCTTGGAAGCGTCATCCACCACGACGACCTCGTGCACGTTCGCGAGGTGCTGGAAGACGCGCTCAAGAACCCCGCGAATGGTCGCGGCCTCGTTGTAGGCCGGGATGATGACGCTGACTTTGTCTTGCACGCGGGCTACCTCTACACGCAGGGGACGCCGCGGTGCACGCACGTTTTCCACCCTTTCTTTTGGGGCTGAAACGCTTGCCAAGTGCCTCGTGGCCGTCTATCGCCGACGCATTCCGCATGGATCGCAACGCCAAACCGCGGCCCGACGCCACCGGGCGTGCCTGCCTCATCTACGCCGTCCTCCTGGGGCTGATCGTTTGCGGCGCGCGTCTCCAGATGCTCCGGCACGCCGGGGTGCAGGTGCCCTTCATGGACAGCTACGCTGAGCTCTGGCTGAACAAGGCTGCCGCCCAAAACCATTTCGGGACGGTGCTGCGGATCTCGCTGGCTCCGAACATGGAGCACCGCGTGTTCTTTACGCGGTGGCTCACCGTCGGTTTGTTCCTGCTGAATGGAAAGGTCTGGGACCCCTTGGCCGATGCCGTTTGCGTGTCGCTCCTCAGCGGCGCGATCGTCGCATTCCTCGGTTTTGCCTTTGGACGAGGCCTCTCCTGGGGACAACGGGCGGCACTGGCCGCGGTGTTGCTTCTCTGTTTTGTGCCAGGGTACGCCTACGAGAACATCCTGTGGGGATTTCAGACCCAACACTACTTGTTCACCCTGTTCAGCTTGGGGGCGATTTTTGGGCTGGTCCAACCGGCGCCATGGTCCCGGCGCGGCGGCCTCGGTCTGTGCTGCGCGGGCGCCGCGTGCCTCTGCGTGGGGTCGGGCTTTTTCGCCGGCTTGGCAGTGATGGCAGGCGTCGGCCTCCTGACGTGGCGAGGCGAAACCCGCCTTTGGGACGCAGGCCGCGTGCTCGGCATCTGCGGGCTCATCGTGTTGGCGAACGTGCTGACCGTGCCGCGGTTGCCGGGGGGCGAAGTTTATCGGGCGCCCAGTTTCGGCGCTTTCGTGATGGTCTTTCTACGACATTTGGCTTGGCCCAACGTCACCCCTCACGATTTTTGGCTGGGTTTGCTGATGCCCGTGCCCCTGGGCTGGTACCTTTTCCTCAGCCTGCGCCGTCGCGCGCCGCTTTCCCGCACTGCGCGCGCCCTCATTGCGTTGACGGTCTGGACGTTCCTGATCTCGCTTGCGGTTTCGTATCTGCGCGGCAGTTACGCGCCCAACAGCCGGTATTACGACTACACCTGCTTCCACGTGATCCTTTCCGGGATCGCGTTGATCGAACTGTGGCGCGGGCGAGACGAACTTGGCGTGAGCGTGCGACGGTACGAGGCCGTCGCCGCGGCTTGGGTGATGGCGGTGACGATCGGCGCGGTGCATTTAGCTGATCGCGAACTGCGTTGGGGATTACTAGGTCGTCACGCCGACCTTTTGGCAGAGCAGCGGGCAGTCGTTGAGTACCAGAGGACCGGTGATGCGGCAGTTTTGTCAGATCCTGCGCTGCACGGTCTGCACCCCTTCACCCCAACGGCGTCCGGTAAGCTTGCGAAGGCGCTCGACGATCCCAAAATCCGCGCGTTGCTGCCCAACCCGATGTTGCCGGAACCGGACCAGCGTCACCGCGCCGGCCCAATTTCTCGTGTCCGCGCGTGCCTCTTGAGGGTCGCCGGCCCGCTCTTGGCGGTGAGCGCCACCGCCTTTTTGCTCTTCGTGGGATGGCAACTTTGGGCCGCCTTTCCCTCGACTTTTGGGCCGGACGCCGCTATGGCAAAGGCCGCATGGCGGAACCTTTGGTGGCGGCCTTCGGGGTGCATGCGTTCCAAAAGGCCTTCGGCTACCTGGCCCTATTTTACTTTGAGTGCACTTTGGTCGGGCTCGGCCTGGGCCGTCTGCTCGGGCCGTCCCGCGACCGAGTTCTCCGCGCGGCCCGCGGTCTGGGGAATGGACCGACGGTGCCCAGGGCCGCTTTCGTCGGGCTTTGCGCGTTGTGCGCGTACGCCCAGGCGTACTCCCTGTTTGGAGCGCTTCGGCCCGCCTCGAACCTCGGTCCGGTCCTTTTCGTCGGGCTCACGCTTGCCGCCGGACCGCGCCGTTTTCGGGATTGGTTTTTGAGTGCGTGGCGTCGGACGGAACCGCGCGCTTTGCTCCTGATCGTTCCCGTCGCGCTCTCGCTTACCCTGAACGCGCTTACGCCCGCGTTCGGGGACGACGCCGCCCTTTATCACCTCAGCGAAGTCCGCTGGGTTGCCGATTTTGGAACGGTGCCCGGCTTGGCTAACCTGCATGGGCGCTTCGGGTTTAACTCTGCCTTGGCGCCGCTTGCCGGCCTCCTCTCCACCGGGGTTGGGCTAGCGATCGGCCGTCAGATGGCCAATGCGCTGGTCGTGCTGGTGGCGGCAGTCTTCGCCCTGGACGGTTGGACGTGGCGGACGGCTTCCCGCGTGCCCGGTACCCCGGTCTACCAAGCGGCGGCCGCTTGCGGGTTTCTAGCGTTGGCGTGGTCGACGAGCCTTTCCTCCCCGCAAGCCGACGTGGCGGGTGCGGCCGTTACCCTGGCAGCGGGTTGCGCGCTCTGGCGGTGGTTGGCTGGCGAGTCGGCCGGGCCAAGCGCCCTGACGGTGCTCTTGGCTGTGTCGTTGGCGGCGCAACTGAAGCTCTCCTATGCCCCCTACGCCGCCGTTGGCGCCGCCGTCGTGCTGGCGATCCAAAGCTGGCGCAACCGCCGCCCATGGCCGGTGATCCTGGTGGTGCTTCTCGCCACGGTCGTGCCTTACTTTTGCCGCAGTTACCTCCTCAGCGGGTACCCGCTTTATCCGCTGCCGGCTGCTGGCCTGCCGGTGGATTGGGCCGTGCCGGTCTCCGCAGTGCGTCTGGAGCGTGCCTGGGTGCTCAGTTGGGCAAGGCAACCCGGCGTTCCTTATGCCCGGGTCTTCGCCGACGCGGCTTGGCTCCGGTCTTGGTGGCCGATGGCGCTGCGGCACCCGTCTTTTCTGTGGCCCGGGTCCCTTTGCCTCTTGGGGTGTGTCGCCGCGTTCCCTGCGGCATTCTTGGGTCCGCGCCCCTCGATCCGCCGTCTCGGTGCCATGACGCTCGCGCTCCTACCGCCCGTGCTCGGGGTGGTCGCTTGGCTTTTATCAGCACCCGACCCGAGGTTCGTCGAAGGCACGCTTTGGACTTTGGGTGCCACGCTGCTCGCGTTGGGCGCCCGTTTGACCACGGGCCGGCGTTGGTGGTTGCAGGGCGTCGGCGCGGCCACGGGCGCGCTCTTCGTTGCCCTCGGCGTGACCAGTGCGGGACGGTTGGCCGGGGTGGCCCTGCGTTGCCCCAATTACGTGCCGCCAGCCGCCCGTTGCCAGCGACGGCTCACTCAGTCGGGCCTCGTCGTCTACGTGCCGGTGACCACTTACGCGCCGGGCGACGCCCCTTTACCCAACACGGTTTCCGACCGTTTTGATCCCGGGCTGCAAAGCCGTGGGCGAACGTTGCGGGACGGCTTTCGCACGACGAACCCGCACCCGACGTTCGGGCCGGAGTGAGCGCGCGACGCGGCGGCGCTACGCGCGTCGCAAATTGCCAAGTGCAGACAGCAAATCGGAGGACGGGCAGTGGGAGAGCGCTCCGCATATGGCAAAGGCCCAAAAGGCCAAACCGAGCGGCCCATCTCGCCCCTCCAGGATGGAAAACCGCTGCCCGGCAACGGGGAACCGGCAACCGGCAACCGGCACCCCATGCCGCCGACGCTCTCCTCCTTCGTGATCTTTGCGACCTTCTGTTCCAACCCGCTGGCACGGAGTTTCCCGCCGGGCTTGCTTTTCGCGCGTGAAATCGGTGATAACCTCCACGCTTCCGGCGTGGCGAGCCTGTCGACAGCGAGGCAGGCGCGCCGGTTTACCGATGAGCCGACCGCCCCTTCTCCTTCACGCCCACATTCCTAAAACTGCCGGGCAAAGCTTCATCGCGTTGCTGGAACGGAACTTCCCAGGCGCCGCCAAACACCTGATCTTCGACGACCCGGCAACCATGATGTCCCTGACCGAGCTTGCCGCCGTGCTCGCCCGGGAGCCGCACCTGCGGGCGATCTCCTCCCATGGCGTGCGGGTCTTCCCGGAGTCGGTCGGTGGCCGGCAAGCACTCACGGTCACCTTCCTGCGTGAGCCGACGGCCACCTTGCTCTCGCTCCTGCGATACGCGCGCGCCACGTTCCATGAACAATCCGCGATTTTTCGCTCCCACTGGCCTGCCGATACGCCGGACCGCTCTTTGCGCGACTTGGCCGTCATCCAGTTAGCTGGGCTGGGACGCTACGGCCAGTTCAGCCCGCAAACGCGCTTTTTTTGCCCGACCGGCGTCTGGTCGCAACCGTTTGGGCTTGCCCCCAATGCCTACGGTTTCGATGCCTTGGCGGTGGCCAAAGCCACCCTCAACCGCCTTTTCTTCGTCGGGGTGGTTGAGGAGTTCGAGACGGCCCTGCAGGTCCTCGCCGGCAAGCTGCAGGCGGTGGGCGTGCCATTCAACGTTTCGGAAGTGCCGCAGGTAAACGCCAGCCCGAAGGCACGCCAAGAAGAAGTCGCTTGGCTCCACCCAGACGACGAGGTGGGCGGGCAGGTATTGAGGGCACTTGCCTGTGACCGCCGTCTCTGGTTGCACGCCAAAGCGCGATTGGCGGCCGAGGAGTCGTCATCCCGTGCCGAACCCTCGCCAGCGCCCGCCAAGGGCTTCGCGCGCTGGACGCTGCGGTTGGCGCGCTTCGGCAAAACCCCACGCGGCGCGGGGGTGGTTCCGCCCTCAGAGGCGACTGCGGTGATGGAGGGAGGTCGGGATGCGGTATGCCGGGGTTTTGGCACGTGGGAGTATGGACGCTTGAACGCGCGGCGCTTGGAACACCTGGCCACCTTGCCCATCCCTTGGCGGGGCAAACGCGTCTGGGAAGTGAGCGCGGGCATCGGTGATCTGACGAGTTTTTTCCTGGACCGCGGTGGTGAGGTCACGGTGAGCGACGTGCGCCCCGAGAACTTGGCCATGCTGGAGGAGCGCTTCCCGTTCTGCACGGTGGCGCGCGTCGACTTGGAAGAGGAGACGTACCCAGTGGAAAAGTTTGACGTCGTTTTCTGTTACGGTGCGCTTTACCACATCGCGACGCCGGAGAAAGCGTTACGCAAGCTGGCGGGTCATTGTCGGGAACTCCTGCTGCTGGAGACGTGCGTCACCCTCGGCGCCGGCCACGACGCCAAGACGTTGGCGGAAGATGCGTCACAGCCTAGCCAAGCGTTTCACGGGGTGGGTTGTCGACCAAGCGAGGCTTTCGTGATCGAGGCGTTGCGACGGGATTTTGCGTTCGTCTACCGGATCGTGCCGCCGCCCGAGCACGAGCAGTTTTTGCGTGATGCTTCCGGCTCAAGGCCTGCGGCAGATTTGCACCGTGGCGTTTTTCTGGCTGCTCATCAGGAGATGCCGGATGAGCGGTTCGTTCCCGCGCACGTTTGACCGATCTCAAGAGGGTACGGGCGTCCCGCCCGTCCCGGAACCGGGTAGGCGTTAATGTAGCGCCGGCGTCCCCCGCCCGTAGCGCTACGGCTGCGCGGGGAGATGCCCGCCCCCGGGGACCTGCTGCCTTGCGCAGCGTTGCGGGCGGGCCGCCGGTAACGGGCGGGGGACGCCCGCGCTCCCCTTAAATCACTTCCGCGAAAGCCCGGCGGCAACGTTCGAAGAAGCGCGC
The DNA here is from genome assembly GCA_964252355.1 of uncultured Chthoniobacterales bacterium. GTDB lineage: Bacteria > Verrucomicrobiota > Verrucomicrobiia > Chthoniobacterales > JAFAMB01 > CAXUNV01. Next base: position 8,848 of record CAXUNV010000011.1, read on the forward strand.
CCCCCATAGGCAGAGCGCTGCGCCTCCGAAAAGGACCAGCAGGTACGGACCCGGTTGCGGCGGGCGTCCCACGATGAGGGCGGCGCGCGCCATGCCGACAATCTGGGCCAACGGATTGTACGAGAGCAAGGCGTTGAAGGGAGCCGGCAGGTTGCGCAGGTCGTAAAAGACCGCGCTCGCGAACATGAGCACCTGCGCCAGCGGCGGCATAAGCACGTTCAAATCGCGGAAGAAGACCCCCAACGCCGAAAGGAAGTAGAGGGTGGCCTGCGTCCAAAGCACCATCGGCAGAAACGTCGGCAACAGCCAAAGGGTGCCAGGGGAAGCGCCGCCATTTACGATCACCATGCCGACCACGAGCGGCACCAGATTGACGCCAAAATGAAACAACGCGGAGCCGTTGGCTGCCCAAGGCAGGAGTTCCAACGGGAAAATCACCTTCTTCACGTAGTTTGGCTGCGACACGATGAGGTTCGGCGCCCGGAGCAAACATTCCGAGAAATAGTTGAAGAGGACCAAGCCGCAATAAAGTGCCAAGACGTAGTCGGCGCGGGTTTCGGACGGTTTTAGCCCGAAGCGGCCACCGAAAAACCAGCCAAACACCACGGCATAGACCGCCAACATCACCAAGGGGCTGAAGAGCGCGGTGAAAATGCCAAAGAAGGCGCCGCGATAACGGGACCGCACATCGCGGGCGGTTAACTGCCAAAGGAGTTCTAGGCGTTGCCGGCGGCCGCTGGCGGAGGAACGCCCGCGCGCGGGAGAAACGGAAGCGGCCGGCATGCCCATGGCAGGCGCAACGTAGGCCGCCCGCACCCCCCGTCAACGTGAACGGAGGCCGGCGGGTTGACCGTCACGGCATCCCGCGCGAGATGTCGGCTCACCGCCCGTTGTCTCGCCAACGGCTGCCCTCGTTCATCCATGGGAAAGGTCACCTCCACGGCCATCTCGCTGATCGCGAGCGCGCGCAGTTCTTACGACGACGTGCGGCAGGCGTTTCGGGACCATTTTCTCGCGGATCCGCGTGAGGGACGCGTGCCGCCCGGGAGTTTTTCGGACGGGACGGTGGTGGTGACCGCCAATGAAGTAAGCGACAGGCACGGCACGGGTGTGATCCTGTCGCGCTGCTTCGGCGATTCTCCCCAGGTGCTCTCCATCCGGACCAGCAATTTGTACGGTGAACACCGTTTGGGAGAGCGCGCCTTGCGTTTCTTTCACCGGGGGCTCACCCGGGCGGAAAGCTACGCCAAACTGGCCACGGCGCTGAAGGGCAACGTTCTCCGACGGGTAGTCTGCGTGCCCTACTTTCCCGATGAATTGCTTACCGCGATCGTCCTCAAGGACGCGTTCGAAGCCCGGTTCTGCCTGTACGTGATGGATGACCACTGCCTCGCGCGTTCCGGTATCCCGCATGCGCTTATGGCTGAAGCGGTGGCGAAAGCCGACCTGCTCTTGGCCATTTCTCCAGAGATGCAAGAGGCCTACACGCAGGCATTTGGGCGGAAATTTTGGCTGCGTCCTCCCGTGGTGACCCCACGGATGGCGAGGTCCTCGGTCCCGGCACCGTCGAGCGACGGGACGGCGCAGAAACGCGGCGTGCTCGTCGGCAGCGTGTGGAGCACGCAGACCTTGGAGTGTCTTGCTGAAGCCGTTGGTGGGACCGATTGCCATCTTGACTGGTTTGGCAACGTCAACGCCGACTGGTTGAAGTACGACCGCGACCGGCTGCGGACCTTCGGCATCCATCCCCGGGGATTTCTGCCGGAAGGAGCGCTGGCCTCACGCTTGGGCGAGTATGCGTTCGCCGTGGTGCCGTCGGGTTCGCTAGACACCCGCGACGACCGACCAGAAATCACGCGGTTTTCGCTGCCCACCCGCATGCCTTTCCTGGTGGCGGCAGGCAATCTGCCGATGATCGTCTTGGGGCACCCGAACTCGGCGGCGGCGCGGTTTGTGACCCGTTTCGGCGTCGGTGCCTGCGCGCCGTATTCCCCGGAAATGCTCCGTGATTCCATCGAGGAGATCTGCCGACCCGTCGTGCAAGAGGCGATGCGGGCCCGGGCCCGGGAGATCGGTCCGCGCTTTTCTGCAGAAGGGGTGGGTCGTTGGATTTTGGAGAGTACGGATCGGGGCCACCCGGTTTCGACCGACCTGGAGGAGATGTTTGCGCGGCACGACACGCCGGTGCCAGACGTTCCCTGGGCCGCGGCCGTCCGGGTGTAGGGCGAGTTCCGCGTTCGGAGTTCCGCATTCCGCGTGGTAGGGCAAGGCGAGGCACCACACGCCGCTAGCGTGCAAGCAACGTGGGAGCCGCCCGCGAGACGACGCCGGGCGGCTGCCAGGGTTAAGCCGGTGCCGGTGCCGGGGCTTCGGGCGGGGCACCTCGCCGGCGGGGGGGCGCACCTTGGGGCGGCTGCGCCGACGCGTCCGCGGTGGTTCGAATCGATCCAAAATCGGCGGTGACGGAGCACCGGCCCTCCCATTCTTCAATCTGCCGGGCGAGCTTCGTCCGGCGAGGTGTTTGCCAACCGTTCCTGTTCCTCGGCCAAGTACGGCAGTTCGGCTTCTAACCACTCCAGACACCGCAAGAACAGATCCCGATCGCGAAAGAAGAAAAAGTTGCCCCAGCTTCGTGCAGGCGTGCTCGCCGGGTTGCCCAAGAACTCCGCCCGTCGCGACCCGTCCAGGCGAAACACCGCGACCGACCACCAATAACCTAATCCCAGCATCGCCGCTCGGAGCCGGTCGGGGTGCTCGGGGGCATTTGGGACGCGGCCTTTGGTGAAGGCAAAATCGTCGCCCCAAAATTCTGCTACGACCACGGACGGGCGGAGACTACCCATGCCACGCACCACCTCCAGTTCGTGACCTTCGGTGTCGATTTTGAGGAGGCCAATGTCTGGCGGCACGGTGCCTGACGCAACCAACGCAACCAACGGCTTCACCGGGACGTCGACGGTGCGGGTGAAGGTCAAGCCCGCCCCCAGCGGGTGGGGATGGAACGTGCTGTAAAGGGAAGCATCATCAGCCCCCGTCGACCCCTCGGCCAAGTGAAGCGAAAGCGCCGCCTCGGCCGCGCCCAACGCAAAAGTGTGCAAGTGGAACCCGGGTCGTCCAGACATCCGCTCCCTCAAAAGGCGTGCCGGTTCCGGGGCGGGTTCGAAGGCGTGGACGGTATAGCCGGCGTCGAGCAGCAGTTCGGTCAGCCGGCCGGTGTTCGCGCCGACGTCCAAGGCCACGCGACACCCCAAAAACCCAATCAGCATCGACATGAGGCCAAACTCGGGATCTTCGAGCAAGGCTCGGTCGGCAGGCTTCCAAGGTGCGGCGTGACCGATGTGCCGCATGGCTTGCTGCAAGGCACGCTCGATGACCGGAAGGCGTTGCACTTCGGTTGAGATCTGGCGCTGCGACTCCTCCAAGGCACGCAACGTCGCAGCGATCTCTCCCAGCCTGCGCTCGACCGCCTCCGACCCATGCTGCAGCACGCGTCCCTGCTGCGCCAAATCATCCTCCAAGGCGTCAAAACGGATCGGCAAGGTCAGCCAGCGCCGCAGGTAGCGGAACAAACTTGGGCGGTTAAACGAGGTTCCGTTCGGTGCAGGCATAGGTGCGCAAAGCCAGGGGTGGCGTAACACAAAAGATGGCGCTTGGGTACCGTTTGTGTCACAACACCGGACACCCCTTGCGCGGTCCGGTCCGGCTGCCTGAGAGAAAACACCCGTCCCCATGCAAGCTCCGACCGGGCGCGTCCGCCAATTTGTCCAGCGCGTCCGCTCCCCGGGCGCGAAGCGGGACGGCACCGTCCTCGTCACTTCCCGAGAGGTCAATGGATGGCACGAGGCCGGCTCCGTCCTGCAGCGACTGTTGGGCGGTGTGCCAGACCTGCTGTCGGTCTACACCGCCGAAAACCCGACGGGCCGCGGGCTCGTCGGCTCGCGCGCCGCCCGCATATCGGCCGCCGGATCGCCGCCCGCGGAACTCTACCGCCGGTTGTTGAGCCTCTTCAGCGGCAGTTGCATCCGGCGCGTGGTTTGCGTGCCGGCTGGGCCCGACGAACTGAGGGTTGGCTTGGCGTTGAAGGAGCTGTGTGGGGCCAAACTCTGCGTTTATGTCGTGGGCGACGGGGCGCACCCGTTGCCGGAGGATCTCCTGGGCGAGGCGTTGGCGCGTGCCGATCTGCGGTTGGCGACCTCGCCCGAGATGCGGGACCGGCTGCAAAGTCAATTCCGGCTGCGGGTTTACCTGCTCCCTCCCATGGTTCCGCCCGAGTGGATCGCTACGAAGCCGGCGGTCCCTGCGCCGGAACTCCTGGCCGGGCGCCGCGGCGTGGTGGTCGGTCCGCTGCGTCCGGCCGAATTCGGCCGCCTTGCGCTGGTGGCGGCTGCGGCGGGCTTGGCGGTGGACTGGTACCGTGGCGACCCCGCCGGACGGAGCGAGCGAACTCCGGCAAGCCTGCAGGGACTCCACGTGCGGAGCTGGCTTCCAGACGCGGCCCTGGTCCCCCTGCTTCGTCATTACCCCTACGTGATCGTGCCGTCGGGCTCCACGGCCGCCGGCGAAACTGATGCAAATCGGTGGCACCTGCCGTCTCTGCTGCCGCTGCTCTCGGCGGCCGGCAATCTGCCGGCAGTCGTGTTGAGTGATGGTCCGACTGCCGCGTCCGCGTTCGTCGAGCGCCTTGGCGTCGGGGTAGTCACATCGTACGACGGCGAGGCGCTCCGCGCCGCCGTTGAAGACGTCACTTCCCGGCAGGAAAGCTTGCGCGCGGCCGCGGCTGCGGCCGCGCCGGCGTTTTCCGCGGCCGGTGCGGCCGACGGTCTGTTCGATGCTTTGGAGCGTGGGGCACCACCCGTCCCGGAGTTGGAAGGGTGGTCTTCGCAAGACCCGACGGAGGTGTCGATCTATGTCCCGGAACCCGTTCCCGCGGAGGTGTTCCGCGATTTTGCGGAAATTTATCGTTCGATGAAACGCCTGCGGGCGGGCGGTTATGCGCCCAACTTCGTGGCCGACGTGGGCGCGTCCACCGGGATTTGGTCCAAAACGGTGCGCCTGGTTTTCCCAGACGCGCGTTACCTGCTGTTCGAGCCGCTTTATGGAGAATACGTGGTGCGGTACCCGTACCTGCGCACGGCTGCACCGGTGGGGGAAGTGGTGCCGGTGGCGCTCGGCGACCGGGACGGGGAAGTCGACTTCCTGGCGCTCGACAACCTGTACGGGAGCAGCGCGCTCCCGCCTGCCGGTGGGCATGGTGCGCGCACCGTGCGGGTGCGGATGGCCACCCTGGACGGGGTGGCGACCGAGCGCGGGGTGCGGGGACGCGGCGTGCTGAAGCTCGACGTGCAAGGCGCCGAACACCTCGTACTGGCCGGGGCAAAAGCGTTTATCGGGCAGGTCGACGTCTTGGTCGTGGAACTTTCGCTGGCCCAGTTGGCGGAAGGCGCGCTCGGTTTTCGGGAAATGCACGACCTGATCGCCGGGCTTGGGTTTACCTATCACGACGACGTGGGCGAGTGGCGCGATCCGGCCGACGGCACCCTGCTGCAGAAGGATTGCGTCTTTGTGCGGACCGAACGGATCGCCAAAATTGCGCAAGAACGCGCGTGATTGCGAAGCTGGCAAGGCGGCCCCGGGTTGCCGGCCGGACCTTGCGAGTGACCCACCGGGTCATTTGGCGGTTCGCGCTGCGAGGCGGGTAATGTGCCTCGCCTTGCCCTACCATCCGTCAGCGGTGGCGGAGCGCCAGCTTTCCCGTGTTCGTCAACCGTGCGCCGCACGCTTGATCCACGCCTCGTGGATCTCCAAAAACGTCGCTTTGAGGTTTTTGGTGATGCCCCAGCCAGGGTAATGCGCCCGCATTTTGGAAAGATCGGAGATGTAGCAGATGTGGTCGCCCTTCCGGTTTTGGTCCACGTACTCGTGCTGCATCGGTTTGCCCGAAATCGTCTCGATCAGTGCAAACGCCTCCAAGATGGACACGGAGTTGTCACGGCCACCACCGAGGTTGTAGACCTCGCCGGTCCGTGGAGCGCCGATGAACCGGTTCATGAACTGGGCCACGTCCCAAGAGTGGATGTTGTCCCGGACCTGTTTGCCTCGGTAGCCAAACACCCGGTAAGTCCGGTCTTCTAGGTTGCACTTGACCAGGTAACTGAGGAAGCCGTGCAACTCGACGCCGGAATGGTTTGGGCCAGTCAGACAGCCGCCCCGCAGGCAACAGGTCGGCATGCCGAAGTACCGGCCGTACTCCTGCACCATGACGTCGGCGGCCACTTTGGACGCTCCGAACACCGAATGCGTGGACCCGTCGATGGGGAACGTTTCCGGGATCCCACCTTCGTACGCGGGATCGGCGTAATCCCAGCGGGTGGCCGTCTCGGTGAGCGGAAGACCGTTAGGCGCATCACCGTAGACCTTGTTGGTCGACATGTGCACGAAGGGCGCTTCCGGCGCGGACCGGCGCGCCGCCTCCAGCAGGTTCAGCGTGCCGACGGCGTTGACGTCGAAGTCGTCGAAGGGCCGGGAAGCGGCCAAGTCGTGGCTCGGCTGGGCTGCGGTGTGGACGATGGCGTTCGGCCGCAGCTCTTCCACCAACCCTAGCACAGCCGCACGGTCGCGGATGTCGACCGCGTGGTGACGGAAGTCGGGGAAAACCTCTCGGAGCCGGCGCGTGTTCCAGGAGGTGTCGCCCCCAGGACCGAAGAAGTCGGCCCGCATGTTGTTGTCGACGCCGTGCACGGCCCAACCGTCCTGGGCGAAGAACGAGACAACTTCGCTGCCGATGAGCCCGCTGGAGCCCGTGACCACAAGCCTCTTCACGCGCTCTCCATGGGCCGGGGAAACCCGTTCGTCAAGCCCGTCGCGGCGTCTCTAACCAGCGCTCGTCGTGCCCGGGACCGGGAACGGTTGCGCTTGCGCTTTGGCGCGGTTCACCGACGGTCCCCGGCCAAACACACATGCCGACGGTCCTGATCACCGGCGTCTGCGGGTTCGTGGGGAGCCGGCTCGCCGAATATCTAAAGAGCCGCGTGGATGGGCTTAAACTGGTCGGGCTCGATAACTTGCTGCGTGCTGGCAGCGAGACCAACCCAACCCGGCTACGGGCCCTCGTCGAATTTCGGCACGGCGACGTGCGCTGCGCGTCCGATTTCGAAACGTTGCCGCCGGCTGACTGGGTGATCGATGCGGCCGCAAACCCGAGCGTGCTGGCGGGTGTCGACGGTAAATCCTCCAGCCGGCAACTGCTCGAGCACAACTTGGTGGGAACCATCAACCTGCTGGAGTATTGCCGAAGGCACCAGGCCGGCCTCATCCTCCTGAGCACCAGCCGGGTCTATTCCATCCCGTCGTTGGCCGGGTTACCGCTCCGGGCGGAGGCGACGCGCTTTGTGCCCGATGCCCCGCTGCCGGGGGGCGTCAGTGCGGCGGGCGTCGACGAAACGTTTTCAACCGCCGCGCCCGTGTCGTTGTACGGCGCTTCCAAGTTGGCCTCCGAACAGCTTTCCCTGGAGTACGGTGCAGCGTTCGACTTCCCCGTTTGGGTGAACCGTTGCGGAGTGCTGGCCGGGGCGGGGCAGTTTGGGACGGCTGCGCAAGGCATCTTCTCTTATTGGGTGCACGCGTGGCGCGCCCGCCGCCCGTTGCGTTACCTAGGATTTGGCGGCGCAGGCAAACAGGTGCGGGACGCCCTGCACCCGGATGACTTGGCGGCCCTGGTCCTCCGGCAGATGGAAGAGACGGCAGAAGGATGGCCCACGATCGTGAACGTCGCGGGCGGAGTTCCCAACACGATGTCTCTCCAAGAACTCAGCGGGTGGTGCGCCGACCGTTTCGGCCCGCGCGAAGTCACCGCCGTCCCGGAGAACCGGGCCTACGACCTGCCATGGGTCGTGTTGGATAGCCGCTTGGCCGCCGAAACTTGGGGTTGGCGTCCGGCGCGGAACTTGGAAAGCATTTTAGAAGAGATCGCCGGGCACGCCGAAACGAACCCGGGTTGGTTGGACGTTTCTTTGCGTTGACGCCCGGTTTTGCCGGAGTAAAAACGGGGGACCAGTTGCGATTTCTGTAACGGTCTCCAGTTGTGAACGTCTCTTCCGAGCTCCATGGCCCGTCACCGGCGCTTGCGCGCCTGAGCATTATCATCCCGGCCCGGGATGAGGAAGGCTGCATCGCGTCGACGGTGGAGCACCTGCACTTGGAGCTTCGGCTCAGCGGCGTGCCGCACGAGATCGTCGTGGTGGACGACGGCAGCACCGATCGGACTTGGCCCATCCTGACCGAACTGCAGGCTCGGATTGGAGAGTTGCACCCGGTGCGGAACGAGGGCGAGCACGGCTTCGGGCGCGCCATCATCCGCGGCCTGCAAGCCATGACCGGCGATGCCGTGGCCATCATGATGGCCGACGAATCGGACGATTGCCGCGACGTGGTCCGGTACTGGCGCAAGCTCAATGAGGGCTACGACTGCGTGTTTGGCAGCCGGTTCATCAAAGGGGGCGGCGTCATCGATTATCCTTGGGTCAAACTTCAAGTGAACCGCTTGGCCAACGCGTTCCTCCAAGTGCTGTTCAACATCCCGCTCAACGATACGACCAACGCGTTCAAAGCTTATCGCCGTACCGTGATCGAAGGGTGCGAACCGCTCATTGCGCCGCACTTTAACCTCACGGTCGAGATTCCGCTCAAGGCCATCGTGCGTGGCTACAGTTGGACGGTCATCCCGATCACGTGGCGCAACCGCCGCACGGGCGAGGCCAAGCTCAAGATCAAAGAGATGGGCTCGCGTTACCTGTTCATCTGCCTCTACGTCTGGTTGGAGAAGTTTTTCAGCCGGGGCGATTACCGGAAACGGGCGCAGGTGTTGCGGGAACCGCACGAAAACCAACGCGACGACAGCGCCGGTGTCCCCGCCGGAAACACAGACGGCGTCCACCACGGTTAAGGCCCTCCCGGTTTTGCCTTAATTGCCCGGATCCGGCTGCAAACGAAACGGTCCGAGGTTGGAGCCGAGGACGGTCGGCACCACGGCGTAGTTGTTCAGGTCCCAAAAACCGATGGAGACATTCGTCGGGTCGAACCAGACAAGGGAGCTGAACCCGTTTCCGGAAAAGTCGCCGACCCCGAAAAGTTCCCAAGGTGCGGGCGCCGTGGTGTCGAAGTTGAAGACGGAGAGGTTGCCGGCGTCAAAATTCCACAGTCCCACCGCCCCGCTCGCGACGTTGTGCCAAACCAGGCTGTCGGTCCCGCGCCCTTCGAACTTGCCGACGCCGCGCAGCCGCCAATTGGGGTCCACGGTGGCCAAAATGCCGCTAAGGCCAAGCTGAAAGTTCTCTAGGTACCAGGCGCCAATCTCGTTCGTCTTGAGGTCGCGCCAGATGATCTCCTTTTTGCCATCGCCATCGAGATCGGCAAGCGCGACCGGCAGCCAGTCGGTTGAGACGTTCAAAGTGTTGGCCGTGGACAGGGCGCCCCCGACATTTCTTTGCAGGACCAGGGTCCCGCTCGTCGGATCGTAGGAAAGGAGGTCGGGATGACCATCGCCATCGAGATACCCTAACAAATTCACGGCGGAATTCACCTGCGGATAAATCATCTGCTGACTCTTGATCGTCATGCCGTCCATGTACCAAGCGACGAAATTGCCCGTGCTGGCCTGACGCCAGATGATGTCCGCCTTGCCGTCGCCGTCGAGGTCCGCCACGCCGACCACCTGGTAATCCAGGCCCATGTTGCCGACGACGGCGATCGCGACGGGCGCGTCGCCGCTCATCAGCCAAATGCTGACGTCGCCGGTCTGCGAGTTCCGCCAGAGCAGGTCAGTCTTAGCGTCACCGTTGAAGTCCCCGTAAGTCAACACCTCGGTGACCAGCGACGCCGACCCACCGTACAAACTTTGCCCGCCCGCGATGTCGTCGGCCGTCAGGTCGTCCGTGTCGCTGATGCGCGAGTTCATGATCGCGTCCACGGTTTGGCCGTGCTGGTCGGGATGGTCTAACCCGATGAAATGCCCCAACTCGTGCAAGGCCACCCGCCGGAGGTCGAGGGGCGAATCTTGCAGCGGGCCTCGGTAGGAGTTCCAAGCGTAGCTGGTGCCGAAGACGATGTCCGTCGGCGCAAAGGTGTTCGGGCTGCCTGGGTAGTAGTAGATCTCCGTGACGGCCAGGATATCGTTCCCCAGGCTCGAACCGTCCACGGCAGCGCCAAACCCCGCCTCGCAGATGTTATTTTGAGTGTTAACCCCAAAGGCGCCCGAGCCGTCTACGGTCTGGATATGGAGGTTTTCCAGGTACCCGTCCCAAGTGGTGACCGCGCCATTGAACACCTGGTTATAGCTGCCCGCACCGTCAAGCAACGGGAACGAGGCGAGGTTTCCGCCCAGGAGCCCCTGCGATGCCGTGAGATTCACGAAAACCGTTGGGTCCTGAAAACCCCAAACGATGCCTTCCAGAACGTACGCCCGCGCGGTCGGAGCAACCAGGGATGCGCACGCGAGCAGGAGTAAAAGTGTTTTTCTCATGGCCTGCCTCATTGCGCTGCGGCCGCCCGCGCCCGGCCGGTGAACGTCTCCACCGTGTCAGCCGAGCGGAGATACGCGCGCGTCGTCGCTCCGGCCACCGTCGGAACTTTGCTCTCAAATTTCTCGGTGGCGCTTACTGGTTGACCCCAGTGGCGGTAGACCCGGTCCACGTTGCTTTCGTTGTCGTGGATCACGCGCATCGCCCCTTGGTCAAGGCCCAGCACCGGGCAAACCAGCGGTTGGTTCGGCCCCGCCGAAAAAAGGATGTAACGTTCACCCACGGCGAACTGAGGCACGCCCGGCACCCTCAAACTGCGGTCGCCGACCGTGCCGCCCAGGAATTCCAGAGAAAGGGTTTGCCCCGGGTTCCCCTTGATCGCGCTATTCACGGCGAAATCCACCCGTGTGCGGATGGCCTTGCCACCGGCAGGCGCCGCCCAATACGATTGCAGGTTCTGGACCGTCACGTCTGCGATGATCTCCGCAGATTTGGCGATCTCGGAAAAACCCAAGGTTCTGGCAGTGGAAGCTTTCGCCTCCTTCACCGCTCCAAGGTTCAAGACCAGGAGAAAGCCAATCCCCAGCCCACCTCGGCACCAGCCGTTCCACCAACGATTACGAATCATATAAATGTGCGACGATCCCAACCGCCTCGCCAAATGCCCAGAAAATTGCGTCAAGGGCAAGGCGGAAAGGCGCGAGAAGGCCAGCATCCTACCTTCTGCGTTTTTTGTTTTCACAACCTTTTTTTACAGAATCAGCGTTTTTCTGCGTAAACCTCAAAAGGGCGGGCTCGATCTGGGCGTGCAATCGCTCGAGCTTGCGCTAACCTCCTCCCTGAACGGCTTTTTGCCCGAACCCGACTTGTCTTAGGCCTTTGCCGACCTTGAGCCCCCGTCCCCGTATCAGCGTCGTCGTGCCCTCCTACAACCAGGGGCGTTTTGTGGCCGCGACGCTAGAAAGTTTGTTCTCTCAAGGGTACCCGGGACTCGAGGTCATCTTCTTAGATGCGGGCAGCACCGACGAAACTGCTGAGGCCATCGCGCCTTACTGCGACCGTTTCACGTTCTGGCGTTCCGGTCCCGACCGGGGTCAAGCCGCGGCCATCAACGAAGGGTTGGCGCGTGCCACTGGCGACATCCTTTGTTGGCTGAACAGCGATGATTTGCATTTCCCTGACTCGTTGCAAACCGTCGCGGAACGGTTGGGACCGCATTGCGGCACTCCCGCCGTGCTTTACGGCAGTTGCGAGGTCTTTCGCGACGGCACCGCGTGGCGCGAAGTGCGCCCGGCCGTGCCGTTCAGCCGCGCCCGCCTGCAAATCACCGACTTCATCGACCAACCCAGCTCCTTTTGGACCCGTGAAGCGTGGGAGGCAGCGGGTCCGCTGGACGAAGGTCTTTGGTACGCTTTTGATTGGGATTGGTTTCTGCGCGCGGCGTCCGTCTGCCGGTTTCTCCCGTGCGACCAGCTCCTCTCACGTTACCGGGTTCACCCTAGTCATAAGTCGAAGACCGGGGGCGACCGGCGCTGGCAGGAACTGTTGGAGGTGGTCCGACGGCATGCGCCGGATGACGTCCAAAAGCATTACGAGCACCTCTCCCGGCATCGGCTCACCCGGGCGGTGTTGAACGGTCGGATGCGTGCCGCGCTGACCTTGCGTCGACTGTTTCCGCCGTCAACCAGCGACCTGTTCGCCACCGCCCTGTTGCCGCCCTTCTGGTTTTTGCCCCGCGGGATCCACCGAGGTGTGCTCTGGGAGATTTCTGGAATCCGGTAAGGGGAGCGCCGGGTGCGGCTGCCGTGACCAGTTCGCAGTTGCCGGTTGCCGGTTCTAGTCTCCGGATTCGGCTCGCCCGGAGGTTTCACGGGCCTTCCGCCGAATGGGTCGTTTGGTCTTTGGTCTTTGTCATCCAACCTTCGTCAGAGACGGGCAGCACCACCAAGCCGTAGCCACCGATCAATGGGTGCAAAGCCGCCTCAGCGTCATGGTCCACCGGCCGAAGCCGCCAGACGACGGTCGACCATAACCTCTCGGCACCCTGGTTAAGTTGGTGCACCGACCCAAACATGTACTCCCAGTCTGGGTTCACGGCGAAAGGTTGCCCTCGCCGCTCCAACTCGATCGCCACGGCGGCAGCGACCGGCCAAGCGTCGCGCTCAAAGTCCAAAACGCGGAGGACGGGCCCGGCAGGGCGGGTTGACCGAGTGGCCTCATCCACCACGGCGGCCATCCGGCGGTGCGCGTCGTCGTCGTACATCGTCGCTCGAAACGCCCTGCATTCAAAATACACCACTGCAGCCGCCACCACCCAGACCGCGGCGAAGGGAGCGCCGGACGCGGCGAATCTACCCGTCAACGCAGGAAGGCGAGCCTGTCGGAAAGCGATGAGCCAACCGAGGGCGAGCACGATGAGGGCGAGGTAGAGGCCGTGGTTGAACCACGAGTTAAAGTAGAACATCTCACCGTCTTGGATCTGCCCCCAAAACAGCGTGAGGCCGAAGCAGACGGCTACGACGGAAGTCAACGAATTCAGGAAGCGGATGGTTTGGTCAGAAGGCAGCACGCACGACCAGGCGTCCGGTCTGCGCCATCGGTTGACGGCCGACCAAAGCGCC
>CAXUNV010000012.1:0-21204 GCA_964252355.1 uncultured Chthoniobacterales bacterium
GCGTGGGGGGGGGTGGGGTTGCTGCGGTCGCCTCGTGTGGACGCCGCGAGGCCTCGCCCCACCGGATCACACGGATAACTGCCGTTACCCCCGTAGCGCGCCGCCGGCGCCGTCGCGGGCCCGACCAACGCGCCCATCGCCTTTTCCACCCCCGCCGCCGCCAACCCCGGCCACGCTTCCACAGCGGGCCTCCTCCGACGGCAAGGTTGCACCACTACCTTGCGTGCGGATCCAGATCTTTGCTGTTGAAAACCAAGGCGACGCAGGTATGGCGCGGGCGTCCCCGCCCGCAAAAACCAAAACCCCCGCGACGCTTCGCGGCGGTTAGCAGCCAAAACTGTCCTTGGAACGGTGGCGGCTTTTACCGCGAGTAGAGTTCGACCACGAGCTGCTCGTTGACGATCGGGGCGATCTCTTCGCGACTCGGAATGCGGACCACTTTTCCCTGAAATTGATCTTTGTCCACGACCAACCAATCCGGCACCGGTTGGATCTGGGTGAGTTCCAGGTTGCGGGAAGCCAAGCGGCGGGACGCGGGCCGGTCTTTGATGACGATCACGTCGCCGGCACGCAAGTTGAACGACGCGACGTTAACCTTCCGACCGTTGACCGTCACGTGCCCGTGCGACACCAGTTGGCGCGCGGCGCTGCGGGAGTTGGCGAGACCAAGACGGTAAACCACGTTGTCCAACCGCGTCTCGAGCATCTGCAGCAAGGTCTCGCCGGTGACACCGCGCTTACGCAACGCCGTCTCGAAGTACCGCCGGAACTGCCGTTCCATAAGGCCATACTGGTGCCGAAGCTTCTGTTTCTCGGCGAGCGCCACGGCGTAGTCCGAAAGCTTGCGCCGAGACCCCTTAGGGCCATGCATGCCCGGGGGGTAGTTTTTGCGTTCGAGCGCCTTGCTGTGACCGAACAACGCGACGCCATAACGACGGCTGATGCGGGATTTAGGACCTGTGTAACGAGCCATGCAAATCTCTCTTGATGCTTCCGACGTGCGTCAGACGCGGCGCTGTTTCGGCGGCCGGCAGCCGTTGTGCGGCACCGGGGTCACGTCCCGAATCACGGAAATCTCCAAACCGATGGCTTGGATGGCGCGGACGGCGGATTCCCGGCCGGCCCCCGGACCTTTGACCAACACTTCGACCTCCTTCAGCCCATGCCCCATGGCTTGGCGGCAAGCATCCTGGGCGACGAGCTGGGCGGCATACGCCGTGCTTTTGCGAGAACCTTTGAATCCCACTTTGCCGGCGCTCGACCAACCGATGACGTTCCCATTCGCGTCGGTGATGGAAACCATCGTGTTGTTGAACGTCGCGAGCACGTGAGCGACGCCCGCCACGACGTTTTTGCTGCCCTTGGCCTTGATGATCTTGGGCCGGTCGGCCCCTTCCCCCCCATCAAGCGACAGCGCCGGCTTGCCTTCCCCATCGCGTTTACCCTTTCCACGAGCCGGTTTGGGAGCTTGGGCGGATTTGGCAGGAGTGGCTGGGACGGCGGCAGGACTGGCTGGAGCCGCCGCCGGATTTGCAGCGCTCGTCGTCGAGGTTAAGGCGGCTCCCTCTTGAGGCACCGTTCCCTCAGGAACCGGGATGGGCGTTTGGTCGGACATGGCCTTTTCGTTTAGACTTTACCGGCTTTGGCGTCCTTGTTGCGCTGGACGCCCACCGTCTTGCGCGGTCCTTTGCGGGTACGCGCATTGGTTGAGGTTCTCTGCCCGTGGACAGGCAAGCCGCGGATATGCCTAACGCCACGGTAGCAACGGATGGCCTGCAGGCGTTTCAAATTACCTTGAACCTCACGCCGCAGGTCACCCTCGATGAGGAGACCGCTCGCGTTGATCGCGTGCACGATCTCACCCAGTTGCTCGGGGGTGAGGTTTTTAGCCCGGAGGTTCGGGTCGATGTTTGCCTGTTCGAGGATCCGTTTCGAAGTCTTCGGGCCTAGGCCGTAGATGTACGGCAAGGAAGCTTCAATCCGCTTATCTCCGGGGATTTCAACACCAAGTAGTCGAGGCATACGCTTCTGTGTCCAACAAGACGGTAGGAGCAGTTGGTTGGGTCGGGGGACGTGGGTCCGGGTTAACCCTGCCGCTGCTTATGCCGCGGGTTTTTGCAAACGACGCGCACCACGTTTTTCCGCTTGGTGATGCGGCAGCTTTCGCAAAACCGTTTAACTGAGGGTCGTACTTTCATGCGTGTTCGTCCTCCCGGGGGACAAAAAAAGCACCCTCGAGAGGTCACCCTCCAAGGAGCGCTTCACCATCTTCGCCTTACTTATGCCGGAACGTAATCCGGCCTCTCGTCAAATCTTGTGGCGACATCTCTACCATAACTTTGTCCCCTGGCAAGATCCGAATGAAACTGAGGCGCACTTTTCCGGTGATGCGGGCCATCACTTCATGCCCGTTGGGTAAGCAGACGCGATAGGTCCCATCGGGCAACGATTCAGTCACCCGGCCTTCAGCTTCGATGAGGTCGGTTCGCGCCACGTCAGGATCTCAGGTTCGCCTTTGGTGACCAACACCGTGTGTTCGAAATGCGCCGAGGCCAGCCGATCCGCCGTCACCACGGTCCAATTGTCCGGGAGCACCCGCACGGCGGCACCTCCCAAGTTCACCATCGGTTCGATCGCCAACGTCATCCCGGCCCGGAGTTTCGCGGTGGACCCAGAAGTGCGGTAATTGGGGATCTGAGGCTCCTCATGCAGTTTGCGGCCGACGCCGTGACCCACAAACTCGCGGACCACACTGAAGCCGCATCCCTCCACTTCGTCTTGGATGGCCGCGCAAACCTCCGCCAACCGACGCCCTTCGCACGCCTTTTCAATGCCTTTGTACAGGGCGTTTTCGGTCGTGTCGAGCAGGCGCTGGATCTCTGGGGCGATGATCCCGACGGGGATGGTGGCGGCAGTGTCGCCGACGTAGCCGTCCAGCACCACCCCGATGTCGAGTTTCACAATGTCGCCGTACTGCACCCGGCGGTTGCCACCGATGCCGTGCACCACCTCATCGTTGACGGAGATGCAAATCTGGCCTGGAAATTTCTTGTAGCCGAAGAACGCGCTGCGGCACCCCGCGGCGGCCATCAACTTAGCCGCGGTTTGGTCCACCTCGCGGGTCGTCACGCCGGGTACGAGCGCGCGCGACACTTCCTCAAGGATCTGGCTGGCCAACCGGCAAGCCACCCGCATTTTTTCGACCTCCTGTGCCGTTTTGATCGGGATCATGTCAGAAGATCTCCGTCGGCTTGTTTCTGCCGGGCACGGGTGGACTTGGCAACACGCTGCGCCTTTCCACGGCGGCTACCGTCCGTTCACAAAAATCGAGATGGCGACACCTGCCACGGCCAGCACCGCCAAGCCGACCCACATCCAAAGAAGCGCCCGTTCTTTGACCGCGGCACCGGTAGCACCCACGGCACGTTCGAAACGTCCCCGGATCCTCCCCTTACGCAGGAACCCGTCATAATGGCGCTGGATGAGGTAGGTTTCGACCTGGCGCATCGTGTCGAGCAGCACGCCGACGATAATCAACAGGCTGGTGCCACCGAAAAACCGTGCCGTGAGGCGTGGCACACCGCACCACGTGATCAACGTCTCGGGAATCACGGCGATGAAGGTGAGGAACAAGGCGCCGGCAAAGGTCAGCCGCGTCAGGGTGTGTTCCAAGAAGTCGGCGGTCGGTTTACCTGGACGGCAGCCCGGGATGTATCCGTTGTACTTCTTCAGGTCATCCGCGATCTGCGTCGGCTGGAATTGGATGGCTACCCAGAAGTAGCTGAAGAAAAAGATCAGGACCGCCGTGATGAGGTAATGCACCCAACCGGAAGCCATGGCGTTCGACAAATTAACCGCCCATTCCTGATTGTGAAACATCATGCTGAGGATGGTCGAAGGAAAGAGCAGAATGGCTTGCGCGAAGATGATCGGCATCACCCCGACAGCGTTGACCTTAAGCGGCAGGTATTGCGTCTGGCCGCCGTAAACTTTGCGGCCGACCACCCGTTTCGCGTACTGGATGCTGACCTTGCGTTGACCTTGGGTGAGGGCGATGACGCCCGCGATGACCAGCACGAGGAAGACGAGCATCAACACCAGCACGATGGGGCTGACGCGGCTTGGAGAACCGGACGCCGGCACGAACGTGTTCCAAACTTGGACCAACGCGCCCGGTAACGTCGCCACGATCCCGACCGTGATGATCATCGAGGTGCCGTTGCCGATGCCGCGCTCCGTGATCTGGTCGCCAAGCCACATCAGGAACATCGTGCCGGCCGTCAACGTGAGGACCGCCATGAGGCGGAAGCCGAGACCCGGGTTCGCCACCAATGGTCCCAACCGCGCGGTGACGGACCCGATGCCTTGAAGCAGGGGGTTAGAGCCCGGGTTCTCCATCGACGCCGCCAACAGGTAGCCTTGGAAAACGCAGAGCCCCAGCGTCACGTACCGCGTGTACTGCATGATCTTCTGGCGACCACCCGCTTCCTCCCGGGCCATCTTGTTCAGCCGCGGGATGACCGCCGTCAACAGCTGCATCATGATCGATGCACTGATGTAAGGCATGATGCCCAGCGAGAAGATGGCGCAATGCTCTAAGGCGCCGCCAGCGAAGATGTTGAACAGGGCCGCCACGCCGCCGGAACTGGCCCGCGACATCTCCGAGTGAAACCACTCGTTCAGCACGTGGGCGTTGACGCCCGGGATCGTGATCGCCGCCCCGGCGCGCACGATGACCAGGATGCCGATGGTAAACAGAATCCGCTGACGCAGCTCCGGAATTTTAAAGATGTTGGTGAACGCCGAGAGCATGGGACGGGAACCGCCTACGCCGGGGTGACGGCCGACCCGCCCGCCGCCTCAATACGTTGGCGGGCCGTTTCGCTGAAACGGTCTGCTTCAACCGTGAGTTGCTTGGTGAGCTCGCCGCGGCCCAAGACTTTCACCCCGTCGAACTGGCCGCCAATCAAGCCGTTTTGGGAAAGCAACGCGCGGTCGACGCGGGTACCGGTCTCAAACCGTTCCAAATCGTCTAAGTTCACGACGGCGTACACCGTCTTAAAAGCCTTGTTGTTGAAGCCCCGTTTAGGCAGACGCCGAATCAAAGGCATCTGGCCACCCTCGAAACCGAGGCGGATGCTGCCGCCAGAACGGGCCTTCTGACCCTTGTGTCCCTTGCCGCTCGTCTTACCGTGTCCGGAACTCTCGCCGCAACCGAGCCTTTTGACGCGGTGCTTGGCACCCGGCCGGGGTTTTAACTCGTGTAACTGCATAAGGATGAAAATTTAAGACGCGCGCTGCGTGGCGGGCGAGACGAAGGTCACCACCCCCTTGCAGGATCCGGTCAAGCCTCCGTTGGTTTACCCCGAAGCTTGGCGATGTCGTCGCGCCGGCGCAACGTCCGGAGTGCTTCGATGGTGGCTTTGACGACGTTGGCATGGTTGCTGGAGCCGAGCGATTTCGCCAGGACGTCCTTGATGCCAGCCGCCTCCACCACCGCGCGGACGCCGCCACCCGCGATCACGCCGGTCCCAGGCGAAGCCGGGCGCAACAACACACGACCGCCACCGAACTCCCCGATGACTTCGTGAGGAATGGTGTTCTCCTGCACCGAGACCGAGATCATCGATTTGCGGGCCGATTCCGAAGCTTTCCGAATGGCCTCGGCGACCTCTTTGGCTTTACCGAAACCAAACCCGACGCGGCCTTTGGCGTCGCCGGCCACGATGAGCGCGCTGAAGCTGAAGCGGCGGCCGCCTTTGACGACCTTGGCGCAACGATTGATGAAGACCACCTTCTCGGTGGTGTCCGACTTCGGACCACGATCCGAGTGGTCGTTCCGACGATTTCTGTATTCGGCCATATCAAAATTCCAAACCCGCCGCGCGCGCGGCATCTGCCAACGCCTTCACCTTGCCATGGTAGGCGAAGCCACCCCGGTCGAACACGACCGCCTTCACGCTTTTCTGCAGGAGCCGCTCGGCCAGCAGAGTACCTATTTTCTGCGCCATCTCAACGTTGGCGTACGTGCGGCGGCTCGTGCGGACGCCGGATTCCAAGGTGGAAGCGGCGGCCAGCGTCCTGCCCGCGCCGTCGTCGATGGCCTGGGCGTAGATGTGCTGCCCGGAGAAATGCACGCTGAACCGAGGCCGCTGAGCTGAGCCGGCCAACCGTTTGCGGATGCGTTGGTGTCGAAGTTTGATGCGTTCTGCCGAAGCCATGTGTCGTCTCCTCCCCTTTCCTTATTGGACCGTCTTGCCTTCCTTGCGGAGGATCTGTTCGCCCGTGTAACGGATGCCTTTGCCCTTGTAAGGTTCCGGCGGGTAGTAGGCGCGGATGTCGGCCGCGACTTGACCCACCTTCTGCTTGTCGATCCCTTCGATCAGCAGCCTCGTGGTCTCCTGCACGGTGATTTTGATGCCTTCCGGGATGGGGAACACCACCGGATGCGAAAAGCCCAGGCTGAGGTTCAAGTTGCTTCCCTGCAACTGGGCGCGGAAGCCGACCCCATGAATCTCGAGACTTTTCTGAAAGCCTTGGCTGACGCCGGTCACCATGTTGCTGATGAGACTGCGGGAGAGGCCGTGCAAGGCCTTCACGCTGCGGGTTTCGGCGGCCCGACTCAAGGAGGCTTCCCGACCATCAATCTTCAACGAGATCTGACGCGGTAGATTCCAACGCAGGGTTCCGCGGGGTCCCTCCACCGTCACGTCGCCTTCGGCGGTGACGGCCAGTTTGACCTTGTCTGGGATGGAGATGTTCTTGTTACCGATCCGCGACATCTTTTCAGTCCTTAGCTACCAGACGACGGCCAACAATTCGCCGCCGACGTTTTCTTTTTTGGCCTCACGGCCGGTGATCACCCCGCGAGGGGTGGAGAGGATGGAAACACCCATCCCGCCGAGGACGCGTGGCACCTCGCGTGCGCCGACGTACTTGCGCAACCCGGGGCGACTGACGCGTTTCAACCCGGTCAACGCCGGCACACGGTTGATGAATTTCAGAGCGACCTTGATTTGCGCCGGGCGTGGATTGCGGTCCACCTCGTAACCCGCGATGAACCCCTCCTGCTTAAGGATTTGGGCGATCTCTTCTTTGATGCGCGAGTGCGGCACCGAGATCTCGCGGAGGTTGGCGCCGGCGGCGTTGCGCAACCGGGTCAGGAAATCAGCGATAGGATCAGAAAGTGTGCTCATGGCGGTCTTTAGCTGCGCGCCGGCTGCTTGCGGTCGCTGAACGGCACGCCCATCTCAGTCAGCAAAGCCTTGGCTTCGTCGTTGGTCTTGGCCGTCGTCACGATGGTGATGTCGAAGCCGACGTTACGTTTGATCTTGTCGAGTTCGACCTCTGGAAACATCGACTGGTCCGGTACGCCGAGCGTGTAATTGCCTTTGCCGTCAAAAGCTTTCGGCGAAATGCCGCGAAAGTCGCGGATGCGCGGCAGGGCCATCTTGATGAGCCGCTCGAGGAACTCGTACATCCGATCCCCACGCAGGGTGACCTTCGCGCCGATGGCTTGGCCCTGACGCAACTTGAAATTCGAGATGCTCTTTTTGGATTTGGTCTCCGCCGGCCGCTGCCCGGTGATGAGCGCGAGTTCGGCTTTGGCGTCGTCGAGCGCTTGCTTGGCGTCGCTGGCGTGGGTGCCCATGCACGTGTTCACCACGACCTTCTGCACGCGCGGCACCTCCAACACGTTTTTGTAGCCGAGCTTTTCGCGCAAGGCCGGCACCACCCGGTCTTTGTACTCTCGGTAAAGTTCTGCCTGCATCGTCCGTTACTCCTGCCCGCCTTTGGCCCGGGTGCGTTTGCCGGCCTTCGCGTCCGCGGGCGTCCCACCCGCCAATTTCACGTTGGAAACGTGGATGGGTCCTTCGCGGGTGATGATGGCCCCGTTTGGATGATCCTGCGATTTGCGCTGCGTCTTCTTGATGAGGCGCACGCCCTCGATCAGCACCTGACTTTTCTTCGGCAACACTTGGAGGACCTTGCCGGTCGCCCCGCGGTGGTTGCCAGAGATCACCTGCACTTCGTCGCCCTTCTTCACGTGAAACGGTTGACGGCTCATAGCACCTCCGGGGCGAGCGAGATGATTTTCATGAAGTTCTTCTCGCGCAACTCGCGCGCGACGGGCCCGAAGATGCGGGTGCCGCGCGGGTTCAGGTCCTTGTCGATGATCACGATGGCGTTGTTATCGAAACGCAGGTAGCTCCCGTCGTCGCGCTTGACCGGTTGCCGCGTGCGCACGACCACGGCACGCACCACGTCGCCTTTCTTGACCGCGCCGTTGGGCGAGGCCTCCTTGACGTTGCACGTGATGACGTCGCCCACGTGCGCGTACAACGTCGGCTTGCCGATGACGCCGATCATGGTCGCCATACGCGCGCCGGTGTTGTCGGCAACGTCCAATCTGGAACGAATCTGAATCATGGGATGCGCCCTCCGCTAGTGCTTGAGCACCTCGACCAACTGCCAGCGTTTCAGCCGGCTCAGGGGACGGGTCTCTTCGATGCGCACCAAGTCGCCAATGGCACACCGGTTCTCCTCGTCATGCGCATACAGCTTTTTAGTACGTTTGGTGATCTTGCCGAACTTGGGGTGCGGCACCCGGCGGACGACCGCGACGACGACCGTTTTGTCCATCTTGTTAGACACCACTTCGCCAACGCGCGTTTTCCGAAGATGCCGCTTCGGAACCTCAGACTGCTGCATCGCCGCTGCGGCCGCGGGCGCGGCCGCCGCGGTCGTCGCCGTGGCAGTACCTTCAGCTTGTACAGTCTCTTCAGCCATTCTTTTTCGCTCCTGTTCCGGGTCTGACGGACCTCTGCGCGTCCGTCACCGCCCGCCCTGTCACACGCCGGCCTTTTTACGCCGGTCGGTGAGGATGGTTTCGATGCGGGCCGCCTCGCGGCGGTTTACCCGGATGACGCTGGGTTTTTCCAGCGCCCCCGTCTGCTGCTGCAGCCGCAGGTTGAACGTCTCCCGGCGCAGTTCCGCGCGGCGGGTGAGCAGCTCGTCGTTGCTCATTTCACGCAATTCTTTGTTCTTCATCGGCTTAGCGCTCAGGCCGTCGCTTGGTGGCGCGTGATAAACCGCGTTTTGATGGGCAGCTTGGTCGCGGCCAGCCGCAGCGACTCGCGCGCCAAAGATTCCGGGATGCCGTCCAGTTCAAAAATCACGTTGCCAGGACGCACCGTGGCGACCCAATACTCCGGATTACCCTTTCCTTTACCCATCCGGGTCTCCGGCGGACGCGCCGTCACCGACTTATCCGGGAAAATCTTGATCCAAAGCTTCCCTTTGCGTTTCATGTTGCGGGTCAAGGCGACGCGGGCCGCCTCGATCTGCGTGTTGGTGATCCACGCGCGGTCCAGGGTCTGCAAGGCATACTCGCCGAAGGCGATGGCGGTGTTCCGGGTGGCCGTACCTGCGCGGCTGCCGCGCTGCGTCTTCCGGTACTTCACCCTTTTGGGCATCAAAGGCATGGTCAGTCCTCTCTCTTCCTAAATCAGGTACGGCTGGTGGACGCCACGGGGGCGTTGGCGGCGGGATTTGGCGCGGGGTTTGGGCGCCGATCGCCGCGATCACCCCGGTCGGCACGCCGGTCGCGACCTTCCCGAGCATTCTGCTCCGGCATCACGGCCGGTTTACAAAGCCAGCATTTCACGCCGATTTTGCCGTACACCGTCTGCGCTTCGGCGAATCCGTAGTCGATCGGCGTCCGCAAGGTGTGGAGCGGCACCTTGCCTTCGCGATACCATTCCGCGCGCGAGATTTCTGCGCCGCCCAAACGGCCGGCGCAGCGAATGCGGATGCCGAGCGCCCCGAAATCGCGGGTCGTCTGCACCGCTTTTTTCATGGCGCGGCGGAACGAAATGCGGCGCTCGATCTGCAAGGCGACGTTCTCGGCGACCAATTGCGCGTCGAGTTCCGGGGTCTTGATCTCTTGGATGTCGATCTTGACCTGCTTGCCGCCCGACAGCCGGGTAATCTCCTCGGTCATGCGCTCGATCTCGGAGCCTTTGCGCCCGATCACGATGCCGGGCCGAGCCGTGAAAATCGTCACGCGGATGCTGTTCCACGCCCGCTCAATGATGATTTTGGAAACGGCCGCCATGGCGAGCTTGCGTTTCACAAAGGCACGGATCTGCAGGTCGCTGTGCAAGAACTGCGGAAATTCCTTGGTGTTGGCGTACCAGCGCGAGCGCCAATCTTTGTTGACCGCCAAACGGAACCCGATCGGGTTGACTTTTTGTCCCATGGTTACTCTGTCTCCTCAGTTGCCGGCGTTGCGGGTGTTGGCTCGACGGCGGTCGCCGCCGCGGGCGTTCCCCGGCCGGCACCCCGGGCTTCGGGCGAGCGACGCCGCCCACTGCGCTCGGCGCGTTTGGCTTTGGCCTCCTCCACCCGGGCCGCCAACTCGTCGGTCAGCACGATGCGGATGTGGCTCGTGCGTTTACGCAACGGGCTGGCGCTGCCACGCGCGCGGGCACGGAACCGTTTGAAGGTTGGCCCCTCGCCGACCACGGCCTCCTTGACCAGGAGGTTGTCGACGCGCAAATCGTTGTTGTTTTCCGCGTTGGCGATGGCGCTCCGCAGCGTTTTGCGGACCAGCACCGCCGCCTTTTTCGGGCTGAAGGTGAGCAGGTCCAAGGCGTCCGAAGCGGACCTGCCCTGGATCTCACGCGTCACTTCCCGGGCCTTGAAAGCCGAGATGCGGGCGAACTTGTAAGTGGAAGTGACTGTCATGCGTGCGTCGGGTTTACTTGGTCACCTTGGCGGTGTGGGCGCCATGTTTCTTAAAGGTGCGGGTCAGCGAGAATTCCCCGAGCTTGTGGCCCACCATGTTCTCGGTGACGAACACGGAGTTAAAGATCTTGCCGTTGTGCACCAGGAAGGTGTGCCCGACGAAGTCGGGCGTGATCATCGAGCGGCGCGACCACGTCTTGATGGGGCGCTTGGCGCTGCCGTCGTTCATCTTCTCGATCTTTGCGATGAGCTTGGGCTCCACGAAGGGCCCTTTTTTCAGCGATCTACCCATGGCTTGTCCTCCTACTTCTTCTTGGCCTTGCTCTTGCGGCGTTCCACGATGAAGGCGTCGCTCGGCTTGTGTTTGCGCCGGGTTTTGAAACCTTTGGCGAGCTGACCCCAAGGACTCACCGGGTGGTGCCGGCCGCCGCCGCCCTTACTTTTGCCCTGACCGCCACCCATGGGGTGGTCCACCGGGTTCATCACCATCCCGCGGACGTGGGGACGCCGGCCGAGCCAACGCGTCCGCCCGGCTTTGCCGCTCGACACGTTCATGTGGTCGACGTTGCCCACCTGCCCCACCGTCGCGTAGGCATTTTCGTGGATGCGGCGGATTTCGCCCGACGGCATCCGCACGAGCGCGTAGCCGGCTTCACGGTTATTCAAAACGGCTTGCTGCCCGGCGCTGCGCGCCACTTGGCCCCCGCGACCCGGGATGATCTCCACGTTGTGGACGACCGTGCCTAGCGGGATGGCGCGGAGCGGTAAGGCGTTGCCAACCTCCGGAGGGGCGTTCTCTCCCGCCACCACTCGCGCCCCGACCTGAAGGCCATTGGGGGCCAGGATGTACGCCTTCTCGCCGTTCTCATATTGGAGCAGGGCGATGCGCGCGGACCGGTTCGGGTCATATTCGATGGCCGACACCGTGGCCGTCACGCCGCGCAGGTTACGTTTGAAGTCGATGATTCGGTATTTCCGCTTATGCCCGCCGCCGATGTGCCGGGAGGTCAACCGGCCGTAGTTGTTGCGTCCGCCGGTTCGTTTGCGCACCTCCAGCAACGACTTTTCGGGGTGGTCTTTGGTGACCTCCGCGAAGGCAGGCGTCTGCTTGAAACGTTGGGTCGGCGTCAGGGGCCGAAAGTTCTTAAGTGCCATGGTCGTTTCTCCGTCAGACGAGGTCGATCTTGTCGCCTTCCTTCAGCGTGACGACAGCTTTCTTCCAATGCGGCCGCCGCCCGAAGTCGGCGCGGCGCTCGCGCTTCTTCTTCCCGGCGTGCTGTGAGGTGTTGACGCGCAACACCTTTTTACCAAACAACTCTTCCACCGCCCGTTTGATCTCCAGCTTGTTGGCGCCGGTGGCCACGCGAAACACGTATTGGTTGTGCTTCTCGCTCAAGAGGCTCGCCTTTTCGGTGAGCCGAATGGTTTGGATGACCCTTGTGGCCTCGCTCATGACACCCTTTCCGCCAGTTTGGCCAACGCCTCACCGGTGATGATGATCTTCTGGTACCGGAGCAGGTGCTCGGTGTTGACTTCAGCCGCCGTCTGCAGCAGCACCGGTTCCAAGTTGCGCGCCGCCCGGTAAGTGGACTCGTCGAACGAGAGGCCCACGAGCAACACCTTTTTGGCATCCGTGTGCGACCGCACCAGCGCCACAAACTCCTTGGTCTTCGGCACCGCCACCTTCACCTCGTCGGTGACCAAGACGTCCCCCGCCACGATGCGGGTGCTCAACGCCTTGAGGAACGCCAGGCGCTTCACCGTTTTTGGCACCTTCTTGGAGTAGTCCCTGGGCTTGGGCCCGAAAGCCACCCCGCCGCCGGACCAAACCGGCGACGAAGCGTAACCCGCCCGGGCACGGCCCGTGCCTTTCTGCCGCCACGGCTTTTTGCCCGAGTACGCAACCTCAGCCTTGGTTTTGGTGTTGGCCGATCCGCTCCGGCGGTTGGCCCGCATCGCAACCACCGCATCGTGCACCGCCTGGGTGCCGCGGCCGTTTTCGATGACGTCGATCTTCGCCTGCCGCGCCGCTGCCACCGTCAGTACCGTCGCACTCACGCCTTCCCTCCGCCGTTCACCGGGTGTTTCTTGGCCGGCCGCACGACCACGTAACTGCCGTTGGCCCCCGGCACCGCGCCGCACACCAGGATAAGTTTATCTTCGGCCCGCACCTGCACGATCCGCAGGTTTTGCACGGTGACGCGCACGTCGCCCATGTGCCCGGGCATGCCCATGTTTTTCCAAATCCGTCCCGGGGTGGACCGATTGCCGACCGCACCGTTTCGGCGGTGCGTCTTGGAACCGTGAGCCGCGCCTTGTCCGGCGAAATTATGCTTCTTCATGACACCCTGGAAGCCCTTGCCCTTGGACCGGCCGATGACATCGACGAACTGCCCGGCCTCGAACTGCGTGACCGACAGATCCAACCCTTCGGCAGGCGTACCGTCCGGCAACCTGAACTCGCGGACGAACTTCTTGGGTTCGGCCCCGGCCTTCTTGAAGTGGCCCACCAACGGCTTGGGTAAGCGCGACTCTTTCTGGGCGTCGTAACCAACCTGCACGCCGGCGTACCCATCCTTCTCCTCAGTCTTGACCTGAAGCAGCGCGTTGTCCTCGGCGGCGATGACCGTGACGGGCATAGCCTTGCCATTCGCGTCATAGACACGGGTCATGCCGACCTTTTTACCTAACAATCCTATGGCCATGTGCGTACAGGGGTTTCCGGGTCAAATTTTGATCGCGATGTCGACGCCGGCAGGCAGGTTCAGCTTGCGCAGTTCGTCGACCGTTTTGGCGGTCGGTTCGATGATGTCCAAGAGGCGTTTGTGGGTACGCATCTCGAATTGGTCCATCGACTTTTTATCGACGTGCGGGGACCGGTTGACGGTCCATTTCTCGATGTGGGTCGGTAGCGGGATGGGACCTGCCACCTTGGCCCCGGTGCGCTTGGCCGTCTCCACGATCTCGACGGCCGATTGGTCGAGCATCCGGTAATCGAAACCTTTCAACCGGATGCGAATTCGCTGTCCGTTAGCCATTTGAATCAAGCTCCTTTCTGATCAAGCACGGCGGCCAGGATGCCGGCCGGGACCGGTTCAAAGTGGGACGGCTCCATGGTGTAAGCCGCGCGCCCTTTCGAGAGGGAGCGGATGGCGGTGGAATAGCCAAACATTTCCGCCAACGGCACCTCGGCGTGGACGACGGTCGCCAGCGGCTTGGCTTCCATGCTTTGGATCCGACCACGGCGACGGTTCAGGTCGCCCATGATGTCGCCCTGGTATTCGTCCGGGGTGACGGCTTCCACCTTCATGATGGGTTCGAGCAGGATCGAGCTGGCCTTCTTGAACGCGTCCTTCATGGCGAAAATCGCCGCCAGCTTGAACGCCAACTCGTTGGAATCGACGTCGTGGTACGAACCATCGACGATGTCCACGTGCAGGTCGATGACCGGGTAACCACCGACCACGCCGTTCAAAACCGATTCTTCAATGCCCTTGCGGACCGCCGGGATGTACTCCCGCGGGATGGCGCCGCCAACGACTTTATTCTCGACGGAAACGCCCTTGCCGCGTTCCTGGGGCGTGACGTTCACCACCACGTGACCATACTGGCCACGGCCGCCGGACTGCTTGATCAGCTTGCCTTCGCCGACCGCGTTCTTGGTGATGGTCTCACGGTAAGCGATCTGCGGTTTGCCCGCGTTCGCGTCCACCTTAAACTCGCGCAGCATACGGTCCCGGATGATCTCCAGGTGCAGCTCACCCATCCCGGAGATGATCGTCTGGCCGGTGTCCTCGTTGGTGAACACCCGGAACGTGGGGTCCTCCTCCGCCAGACGCTGCAACGCCGTCGCCATCTTTTCCTGGTCGAGCTTCGTCTTGGGCTCGATGGCCATCGAGATGACCGGGTCGGGGAACGACGGCGGCTCCAGCAGGATCGAGAAATCCTCGTCGCAAAGGGTGTCACCCGTGGTGATGTTCTTGATGCCGACGATGGCGGCGATGTCACCAGAGTAGCAGGTGTCGATGTCTTCGCGCTTGTCCGCCTGGATCTGGATGAGGCGGCTGATGCGCTCGCGTTTCGTCGTGCGCGGGTTGTAGACGGTGTCGCCCTTGGAAAGCTTGCCCGAATAAACGCGGAAGAAGACGAGTTTACCCACGAACGGGTCGCTCCAAAGTTTGAACGCCAGGGAACAAAACTGGGCGTTGTCATCCGTCGGCACCGCTTTGGGCTCCTGGGTGTCAGGATCCAGGCCCTGTGCCGGCGGGATGTCCAGCGGGCTCGGCAGGTAGTCGACGACGGCGTCGACCAAGTATTGCACGCCCTTGTTCTTAAACGCGGAACCGCCCGCCACCGGCACAAACTTGTTCGCGCACGTCAGGCGACGGATGGCCGATTTCAGCTCTTTCGGTGAGACAGGCTTCTCCTCCAAGAACAGCGTGCCGACCTCGTCATCAAGGTTTGCCACCTGCTCGACCAAGTCGGCGTAGGCCTTTTCGACTGCGTCCCGGTATTCGGCCGGGATGTCGGTGACCTCATAGGTCGAGCCAAACTCGTCGTTGTCCGAATAGATGACGGCCTTGCGGTTGATCACGTCCAATTGACCACGGATGCCGTCCTCTTTGCCCAACGGAAGCAAAACTGGCCAAGCGTTCGCACCCAACTTCTGCTGGATTTCCCTGACGACGTTCTCAAAGTTCGCTCCCACCCGGTCCATCTTGTTGACGAAACAGATGCGGGGCACGTTGTACTTGTTCGCCTGGCGCCAAACCGTTTCGGTCTGGGGTTGCACGCCGGCGACGCTGTCGAACACCACGATCGCGCCATCGAGCACGCGCAGGGAACGTTCCACCTCCGCGGTGAAATCGACGTGTCCCGGGGTGTCGATGATGTTGACGCGCTGCTTTTGGTTCTCGAACAGCTTGAAGACACCCTCCTCTTTGCGTTGGTTCCAGAAACAGGTGGTCGCGGCGGAGGTGATGGTGATGCCGCGCTCGCGTTCCTGTTCCATCCAGTCAGTGGTGGTGTTGCCTTCGTGCACCTCACCAATCTTGTGGATCATGCCCGTGTAGAACAGGATCCGCTCGGTCAAAGTCGTCTTGCCCGCGTCGATGTGGGCGCTGATCCCGATGTTGCGCGTACGCTCCAGCGGGTAAGCGCGGTTCGGGGAATTCGGGTTGGTCATGGCCGCGGCCTTATCTAAAACGTTCGTGGACATCGGGGGCTCCGGGGTTACCAGCGGAAATGGGCAAAGGCGCGGTTGGCCTGCGCCATCTTGTGGGTGTCGTCGCGCTTCTTGATCGCCGAGCCTTGGCCCGACGCCGCATCCTTGATCTCGGCCGCGAGATTTTCCGTCATGGTGCCTCGCCGGTTTTTGGCGTAGCTCACCAACCAGCGCATCGCGAGCGAGACTTGGCGTTCGCCGGAAACTTCGACGGGCACTTGGTAGGTGGCACCACCCACCCGCCGGGATTTCACTTCCAACCGGGGCTTGGTGTTGTCGACGGCTTTAAGCAACGTGTCGAGCGGATCGACGGCGTCAGAACCCTCGCGGCTCCGTTCGATGGCTTGGTAGACGATCCGTTCCGCCAAGCTCTTCTTGCCGCTCCGCATCACCGTATCGATCAACCGCGCCACGACCGGACTGCCGTAACGGGCGTCGAGCTTTTCTTCCTTATGAATGACCCTGCGACGACGTGACATACGCTTATTTCTTCTTGCCTTTACCGGCCGCTTCCGGCGCGCCGGCCTTCGGGCGCTTAGCCCCGTACTTGGAGCGGCTCCGTTTGCGGCCATCGACGCCGAGGCTGTCCAACGTGCCCCGGACGATGTGGTACCGGACGCCAGGCAGGTCCTTCACGCGCCCCCCACGAACCAGCACGATGGAGTGTTCCTGAAGGTTGTGCCCCTCACCCGGGATGTAAGCGATGACCTCGTAACCGTTGGTCAGGCGGACCTTGGCGACTTTGCGCAAGGCCGAG
Organism: uncultured Chthoniobacterales bacterium; assembly: GCA_964252355.1. Classification (GTDB taxonomy): domain Bacteria; phylum Verrucomicrobiota; class Verrucomicrobiia; order Chthoniobacterales; family JAFAMB01; genus CAXUNV01. Next base: position 16,731 of record CAXUNV010000012.1, read on the forward strand.
TTCGGCTTCTTGGGCGTCCGCGTCATCACCTGCACGCAGACGCCACGGCGCTGCGGACAGTCGACGAGGGCGGGTGATTTGGACTTCACCGCCATCTTCCTGCGACCTTTTCTTACCAGCTGGTTAATCGTTGGCATCGAGCACTATCCGGGTTGGCTCCCCCGTACGTGGAGATTAAAAAAACCGCCCTGGCGCGCAGACTCTCGTCTGGCCAGACGCGGGGGAGCGTGGACTATATGTTTTTTCCCTAGTGGCGCAAGCGGATTTCTAAAGCGTGGCGCACCCCAAACCCGTACCCAGGGGCGACCAAATTAGCACACGGCGATGCCGCACGCGCCATTTTTCGTCATCCCGGAGAGGAACGCGGGCCTCCTGCCCGTAAAGAGCCCTAACGTTCCACCCTCCTCAATCCACCTTTCCCGCCGCCCGGCACCGCGCGGGACGGCTGCCCCCCGCCAAGCGTCGCGCACCGGTGCGGGCGGGGTTGCAGGCGGGTCTCGCATGATTCGCTTGGCCCTACCTGTGCCTCGGGCGGGAGCGGTCGCTGCGGTATCGGTAGGAAGCCCGTGCTCCGCTGAAAGCAGGGCGTGACGCCGAGACCGCCTCGCCAGGCGACCCGGCAAACGCATCCCAAAACCGATCCCCCTCGTTGGTTCCCATTGACGTTCGTCCGGGTTTGCTGACGTTCGTCGCCAGCCATGAGCATCCGCGTCGAGCGCCAGATCACCGTCGCTTTAGAAAACCAGCCCGGCCAACTCGCCCAGGTCTCGGAGCTGCTTGCAACCCACCGCATCAACATCGAGGCCATCTCTATTATAGACAGCATCGAACAGGGCGTGATCCGGCTGCTGGTGAACGACCCACCCGAATGCAAGCGCCTCCTGAGCAAGCAGGGTTTCTACGTGGTCGAGGGCGAGGTCGTGGTCATGGACGTGGAGGACCAAGTCGGCCGCCTGGCGGAGATCTGCCGCGATCTGGCCGAGGCGCGGGTCAACATCGATTATGTGTACGGCAGCGTGGTGCAACCCGGGACGCCCATGCGCATCGTGCTGAAAACTTCTGACCTTCCCCGGACCCGCGTGCTTCTGGAGCACCGTCCGAGCCAGCGCTAAAGGTCGATGCTTAGAGGCTTTCATAGACTGGACCACCCGTTGGAAGTGGGGGCAACGTGCACGCGCATGTGCTCGGACGTCGTGGCCTCAACCTGCCCCACCCTGTCTCCGATGGTGAAGGGAACCCCGCGGCGGCAACCGACGCCGCCACGGTTGGCGAATCCATCCTCAAAGCCGGCGGAGCCCTGGTTTTACCCTCTGCGTGAACTTGCCGGATGCACTCATCGGTTCAAAATGCCGTGAGTGTCACACCGCTACGATGTCCAAACCCCACTGTCGTCTTTCCACCCGTGGAGTGGCAGCTTTGAGACAAACAACCCTTTGCGGACCTACCGATTGCGGGTGAGGAACAAACCGCATGACGAACACGGGAACTGCAAATCTGGATGCGCTTGATCCGCGGCGCGGTGCCGCCGTAATGCTGGAGGTGCTGCGCAGCGAGGGAGTGCGCTACGTCTTCGGCAACCCAGGCACGACCGAACTCGCGCTCATGGACGCCCTCGTCGGTGCGCCGGACATCACCTACATCTTGGGGCTGCAGGAAGCCTCGGTCGTCGCCATGGCGCACGGCTATGCCGAGGCGTCCGGTCGGCCGGGCGTCGTCAACCTGCACACGGCCGGCGGGCTCGGCCATGCGATGGGGGCGATCATCAACGCCCACATATCGAGCACGCCTCTGGTGGTGACCGCCGGTCAGCAGGACATGCGGCACAACCTCACCGACCCGCTGCTTTCCGGCGACCTCGTCGGCATCGCCGGGCCGGCCGTGAAATGGGCGCACGAGATCATTCATCCAGACCAGATCCCGGTGCTGGTGCGACGCGCGTTTCACGATTGTACGGCTGCGCCCGCAGGACCGGTGTTCCTGTCGCTGCCGATGAACGTGATGGAGCAGATGAGCACGGTCGGCATCGCCGAGGTTTCGGCCCTTGACCGCACCCCCGTGGCAGGGTCGCTCGACCGGCTCTCGGACCTTCTGGCCGCGATTCCGCCCGGTCGGCTCGCACTCGTGGCCGGGGACGAGATCTCGGGGAGCGGCGCGAGCGCCGAAACGGTGGCCCTGGCTGAGGCTCTTGGCGCGCCAGTCTTCGGCTCTTCCTGGCCCGCCCATATCCCGTTCCCGACCGCCCATCCGCAGTGGCGCGGCAACCTGCCCACGCGGGCCGCCGACATTCGCGCCCTGCTTGAGCCCTATGACGCTGTCTTTGCGCTCGGCGGCAAATCCACCATCACGATCCTCTATTCCGAAGGCCCGGCCGTGCCAGCCACCTGCCGGGTGTTCCAGCTTTCGTCCGACGTGCGCGACCTCGGCCGCACCTATGCGACGGCGCTCTCCTGCATGGGCGACATCAAGGTTTCGCTCGCGGCGCTGCTGCCAATGCTGGAACGCAGACTTGCCCGGCACCGCAATGCTATCCTGGCATTGAGGGAGGCGGCGGCGAGCGCCAACGCGACACGGCGCGCGGACCTTAAGGCGCGCGCCGAGGCCGAGTTCGGCGCGCCCATCACCACTCCTTTCGTGGCCGCCGTCGAGGTGACGCGAGCGGTCGGCCCCAACATCCCGATCGTCGACGAGGCGCCCGCCACCATGGCGCACGTCCGCGCCTGCCTGAACTCCTCCTCGCCGCGGCAATATTCGCTCAATCGCGGCGGCGCGCTCGGCTGGGGCATGCCGGCTGCCGTCGGCACCTCGCTCGGGCTGGATCGGCAGCCCGTGGTGTCGCTCGTCGGCGCCGGCTCCTCGCTCTTCTCGCCTCAAGCGCTGTGGACGGCGGCAAACGAGAAGCTGCCCGTGACCTTCGTCGTCATGAACAACCGCGAATACAACATCTTGAAGAACTTCATGAAGGGGCAGGAGAGTTATTTGAGCGCCCGCACCAATCGCTTCATCGCGATGGATATTGTCAATCCGCCGATCGATTTTTTGGCCTTGGCCACGTCGATGGGCGTGGTGGCGCAACGGGTCGACCACGCCAGCGACATCGCCGGCGCCGTCGAGGCCGGCATCGCCTCGGGCCTGCCCAACCTCGTCGAGGTGCCCATCAGCGTGACCTGAAAACAAGGACAGGGGGTGTGGGTTCTGTTTTTTGGTTTTCGGTTGGGGCGGAAGGGGTTTGGCCGCCGCCGCGTTCAGTTTCCGGGACGAGCGGTAACCCAGGGCACGGTGGAGCCGCACGGGGCTGAGAAGGGTTTTTACCTAGTCAAACGGGAGCCGACGGCTTTCGGCGCGGCCGCGGGACGCCCCGCCGGCGAAGCATTCGGCCTTGAGGGCGGCGAAGAGGCCTTCAACCGCCGCGTACCTGCAAGGTTCGCGGGCGCGCTTGGTCGAGCGGCTGACGCTGGCCGCGCGGCGGCAGGCGTGACGCCCACCCGTGGCAACCGCCGGCGAAGACGCATGCATCAGCCAGCCGAAGCCGCCGGGTTTCCCCGGCGGCTTCAACGGTGGCGTAAGCCGAATCCTGTCAACGCCCGGCTCGCGCCGGGCGCCGTGGCCGTCATTTATCTCGCGCCGCACGCGGCGCGTCCCGTCAGCCGGGATGCGACGATAACCCGGGGGCATCCCGCAGGCGCGGGATCGGCAGGCGACCTCCTCCCCCTGTTCTGTCTTGCACCGCACGGGGTTTTTCCTGCGCCGAGCCTTGCGGCTGGGCCGGTGGGCTCTTACCCCGCCATTTCACCCTTACCCGCAGCCGTCGAAACGGCCCCGGGCGGTATCTTTTCTGTGACACTCTCCGTCATTCCCGGCTTAGGCCAGGGAATGCCCGCCCTTTCGGACGGCGTGCTGCCTTCTGGTGTTCGGACTTTCCTCTGCCCGGACGTGCCGGACAGCGACGGCCTGCCACGGAGACAATTATACCGATGGGATCGATTGCATCAATCGTAGCCGTGAAAGTCATCACCTCCGAGCCGGCGCGCAATTGGAGGCCAGCCATCGATACAGCTGTTGCCATTCATGCAATCGATCCAGTTTGTCCACCCTCTCCAGCCGCCGTCTTCGGGGCGAACTCCTCCAAACGGCGCGCCAAGGTAAAATCCAAGTCGGTCAAACCTTCGGCGGAATGGGTGGTGAGGACCAATTTTACGGTTTTGTACCGGATGTCGATGTCCGGGTGGTGATCCATCTTTTCCGCTTCCGCAGCCACCTCGCTGACGAACTCCATCGCCGTGGCGAAATCCGGGAAGCGGTACGTTCGCTCCAGGGAGTTGCCGGCGAGGCGCCAACCCGGCACCTCTTCCAGGAGTTGCGCCACGGTTTCTGGGCTGAGCAGGGTCGGCATATGCGCAAGGTGAACACGGTCGACGGTCCATGCAACCGGCCGGTTGCCGAACGGTTCTTGACTTGAACGCGGACGCGCTTCGTG
>CAXUNV010000013.1:0-21139 GCA_964252355.1 uncultured Chthoniobacterales bacterium
TTTTTTGGGCGGGCCCATGGGGGGGGGGGGGGGGGCGTGGGGGGGGGGGGGGGGTGGGGGGGGTGCTTTATGGGCGGGCCTCCGCCCGCGCCCGGCTGGAAGGCGCAATGGGAACGCCGCCGCCGTTGGCGCGAGCTGGCAGCACCCGATGCGAAGACGGCCTTGGCGGCCGCGGTTCGACTCATCGAGCTCAAACCCGTGTTGCGGTCCTGGGACAAGGCCCGCGTGCGGCACGCCTCGGATCTCGTGGATCGAGAACCGATGCCGGAGGACCTGCGCGCGCGCCTGCGTCAGACCTTGCGCGCGCGCGAGGCAACTCTGTTCCGTGGGGATGCCTCTCCCTTGCCTTGGTCCGACCCCGACCGCCAGGAGCTCCAAGAGACGGTGCGACGTTGGGAGGCGCTGGCGTGACGCCCCGCTGCCGCCGCACCCGCGTTCGAGGGGGAGACCTCGCGTGGTTTGCCCTCGTGGCGTGCTTCTGCTTGGGCCTCAGACCGGGTTTTGCGGAAGGTCCGCCGGCCTCTTTTCGGGCGGCCGACCCGGTTGCCGTTTTTGACGCGGCCAATGGTGATTACCAACTGGGAAGGTTTGAGGCGGCCAAGGCTGGCTACCTTCAATTGGTCAGCGGTCGCGTGCGGAGCCCGGCGCTGTTTTACAATTTGGGCAACGCTTGGTGGCAATTGGGCCAGAAAGGACGCGCCGTCCTCAATTACCGGAGGGCGCTCGCGCTCGATCCCGGGGCGGCGGACATCGGGGCAAACCTTCGCATGGCGTTGCGGAGCACTGGTCAGGAACCGCCCTCGGCGCTCACGGCAACGTTGCTGCGCGGGGTGGACTGGTACCCGCCGGCAACGGCTGTGGCAGGTTGGCTGACCGTCTTCGCGGCCCTGGCTTGGTGGCGTGCGCGCGGCCGCGGCCGTGACGTTTTGGCCGCGCTCACCGCGGTCACTGCCGCCGGTTTCCTCGCCGGGCTGACCCTGTGCGTCTGGTTGGGGCGCGGCGACAAAGACGTCTCTCGCGCCGTCATCCTGCCTGCATCCGTCGACGTGAAGATCGGGCCGGCGCGGAGCGCGCGCATCTCCGAGACCGTCGGCGAGGGTCAGACCGTGACCGTCGTGAGCCAGCGGGGTGAATGGATTTTTTGCCGTACCGCGGACGGCGCTTCCGGTTGGCTACCAGCCGGATCTTTGGAGAGGATCGTCTTGCCGTGAGGCCGAAGGTCTGGTGCGTCCTGCTTCTGTTTCTGGGGACGTTGCCAAGCCTCCCACCTGCGCTTGCCACCGAACGCCCGTTGCCGGATTGGGCCCGCGACCTCTCCTCTGATCGGTCGCCAGGCGAGTTTGCGCCGGCGCCTTCCATGCACCTCGTCTACCGGTTCGGTTGGAGCGGTTTTCCGGCCGCCCGGGCGGACATCGTTTTCCGCGCGACCCGCAACGGGTACCAGACGGACGCGACCGGCGGCACGTTCGGTTTTCCGCGCACGCTGTTCCGCCTGGACGTCGTGCACCAGAGTGAGGCCGACCGGGTGACGCTGCGCCCGGTCCACCTGATGCAGGAGGAACGCTACCGCAACCAGACCGTGCGGACGGTGGTCGATTACCGGCCCGACGGTTTGACCGCGCGCCGCGAGGTGACGCCCGCCAAAGATCCCGTCCAACCAAACGCGTTTGAGATCACCCCCGTTTTCGACATGCAGAGCGCGCTGCTCTGGTTGCGCAGCACGCCGCTTCGCGACGGTCAGCGCGAGACCATGATCGTCTGGCCCTCCAACGCGCCTTACCTCGCCACCGTCACCGTCCTTGGCCGGGAGACGATCCGGGCAAACGGCCAGGAGAGACCCGCCATCAAGCTCGACCTGCAACTCAAACGGATCGACAAAAACCTGCAGTTGAAAGAACACCGTAAATTCAAGGGCGGCCGCGCTTGGCTGTCGGACGACGACCTGCGCGTTCCCTTGCGGTTGGAAGCCGACATCTTCGTCGGGTACGTCTATGCGGAACTTGAATCGTTGAAGCGGGAGTAAGGAGGGCGAGGAGGGAGGAGGAAGTTCCGCGTTGGAGGTTTCCGAGTTCCGGGTTCCGAGCGGGTACCAGCTGCCGCCACCGCGCGAAGATCGGCAGGGCAAGGCGAGGCACCTTACCCGATGCCTGCGAAACGCCGCCGGGCAGCTGGACCAACGGAGCGCGACCGCAAATGGTTTCCGGCCCGTGACGGGCGGGACGCCCGCGCTCCCCTGCCCCGGGCGGAGCCGCTTGGTGATCAACCTCACCGAGCGGCGATCACCCCAGAATCCCGGCTCACCCGTTGGGCAGCCAGGCGGCGGGTCAGGCAAGACACCCCTTGCCCTACCTATCTTCGGGCGGCCGCGGGCCCCCAATCACGGCTCCAGCCCGCTCAGCGCCTGCGTGCCTTCCTCACGCACCGCCTGCAATTCGTCCGCTGACAGGCCGAGCAACGCCAAAATCGTCGGCGCGACCTGCGTGGTCTGCACGGGGGCACTGACCGTCACCCTTCCCAAGCGCGGTTGCGACACAAGCAGCGCGACGTTGGTGTCGTCGTCGGCAAACCCGCCGTGCTCCGCGATTTTCGTGGCTTTGCTTCCGGCATAGATGACGCCCTGGTTGGTGGTCACGACGACGTCCGGGGTACGACTATCCGTCTCCGGGCTACCGAACCGCAACCGCAGCGCGTCACCCGCGAAGACCTCGGAGATGCCGAGCGCTTTCTGGTTCGCCGCGAGCGCCAGGGCGGCAGCCGAGTCTTTGGCCGAATCCTTCAGCCAGAACAGGCCGACATCGTCCCCGGTGAACTGTGCGACGGAACCGGGATCCGTCGCGTTCACGACGGCCGCCGGGTCGGCCGAAACGATCTGCCGTTTGGACCGATCGATCGGCGATTGGCCATGTTTTGCCGTCAAGATGATGGCCGTTTCGGCTAGGATGCCCTGCGTGCGCAGTTCCTGCACAAACCGGCCCAGCGCAACGTCGATCGAGTCCAAGGCACCCGCCAATTCGGGGCTCGGCGTCGCCAACGCGTCGAGGTAGCCGCCCGTCGCGCTTTTCTCCGCCACGCTGACGGCTTGAAAGTTCATCCCGAACAGGGCCGGCACCCCGACGGGTTTGGTTCCCGCGTGATCAAAACCGTCGATCTCATTGAGCAGCGCCTGCACTTTGAAGGCGTCATAGATTTCGGTCAGCGCCGTGCTGTCAGTCCAAGCTTGGCCGTTGCCCGGACCAGACGCGATTTCTGGGTTGTAGAGGTCCTCCACCCCCCGGCCGGACGGGCCGTTGACGAGGTCGTACGCCGGGTGTTTGTCGGACCAAGCCGTGCGCCCGCCGTGCGCCCGAACCACCTCAAAAACGGTGTTGACCCGCAGGAACTGGTGGGGGTAAACCGGTGCATACCCGCGGTCGGGGTCGCGCGGGAGTTTGGCCGGATCGATCCCACCGCCCCCGTCCAGTTCGGAAGGGTCCAAGTCGATTGACTCATCATAGGTCACCACCGTCCCTCGCGGCGTGCCCGGACCGCCACCCGGCGCGACGAGGCGCCGGTCATAACTCACGTCGTAGTAGACGCCGGTGAGGCGCGGCGACCCACCGGTGATCAACGCGACCAAACCTGGGAACGAGTCGGAGGGGCGCGAGCCGAAAGTCAGCGGGTAGTAAACACCGTGGTTGCGGAGTTGCGCCAAGTTCGAGTCAGGATGTTGCCCGACGTAGCGCTTCAGGTCGACCGAATGCAGGCCATCCACGCTCAGGAGCAAAACGTGCTTCGCGGGTGCAGGTGCCGCCGTTTCCGATGCACTGAACGCCGGGGCTGCGCTCAACAGTTGGGCCGCCGCGAAAGAAGTGATGGCGAGGGAGGAACGTTTCCAGAAAGGATTCATGGCTAAAGGGGGGCTTGGCGTGGCGCGCCGCGACGGACCTCATCGAGGGTGTCGAGACCGCGGCACCGTCCACCCGGGGCCCGCACTCCTCCAATCGCGGCTTGTGACGTTTTCTCCACAAAACGTCGCCCTTGGCGCGTACCCGGTACGCCGCTGGTTTAGCGCTGCGCTTCGGCAGATGACGCGGCTTTCATCCCCGTTTCACGTTCCCGTCATGCCAACCCGTTAGTCTTGGGCCGTGATTCGCCGAAACTTTGCAGCCAAACCACCCAGAGACGTTTCCCGCGTGGGGACAGCCGCGCCGCGCCCTTTGTCGCTACCATCTTTAATCTCATGAGTCAGACCACCGAACGCGCCTTGAGCAAAGTGCCCGCCGTCACCCTCGCTTTCTGGGTTATCAAGATTGCCGCGACAACGTTGGGGGAAACGGGCGGCGACGCCCTGTCCATGACCATGAACCTCGGTTACGCCGTGAGCACCGCCATCTTCCTCGGGCTGTTTCTGGTCGCGGTGGGGGCGCAGATGGCGGCCAAACGGTTTCACCCCTTCCTCTATTGGGCCGTCATCGTCGCCACCACGACGGCCGGCACCACCATGGCCGATCTTGCCGACCGCTCGCTCGGCATCGGTTACGTCGGCGGTTCGCTCCTTTTGTTGGTGCTTTTGCTGAGCGCCCTGGCCACGTGGCGTTTCTCGGTTGGCCACATTTCGTTTGACCGGATCGCGACGCCGAAGGTCGAGCTGTTTTACTGGCTCACCATCTTGCTCTCCAACACGCTGGGCACGGCCTTGGGCGATTTTTTCGCCGACGATTCTGGACTCGGGTTTGAAGGGGCCGCCCTCGTTTTCGGCGCCCTGCTCGTGCTCATCGCCCTGGCTTATTTCCGCACCTCCCTTTCGCGCACCCTCCTTTTCTGGGCGGCTTTCATCCTGACCCGGCCTTTGGGCGCGACCCTTGGCGACCTGCTCACCAAACCAGTGGCGCACGGCGGTCTGAACCTGAGCCGCATTTCCTCCTCCCTGGTCTTGGCGGTTTTCATCGTGCTCTGCATCGTGGTAAGCCGACCCCAAGCCGGTGGACATCCGTCCCGCAGCCAAGCGTGACGCCCCTTGAATCAGCTGCGCCCGGTGGTTCCCGTGGCGAAGATAACGACGGTGTAATCCGGCATTCACCACGCGTTCATCCGGAGCTGAGAGGCTCCCGGCATGGCCGTTTACACGCGCGCCCATGCGTCTTGGGCGCCCCTCGTCCGCACCGACGCACGGTTCCGCGCGTGGGAGAAGGCCTTGGTGACGGCGGCGGCCCTCCTTTGGGTCGGGTTCCGCAGCGTTTCGGTTTATCACCACCCCTGGGATTCAGACGAGGCCCAACACCTCCACGTGGTCTGGGGTTGGACTCTAGGTCTGCTCCCTTACCGTGACTTTTTCGACAATCATACCCCGCTTTTTCACTTGCTGTTCGCCCCCGTGTTGAAGGTGGTTGGCGAGCGGGCCGACATCGTCGACGTCATGCGCTGGGGCGTCCTCCCGCTGGCCGCCCTGACGCTTTGGTGCACTTTCCGGGTCGGCGCTCAAGTTTTTTCCCGGCGGGTGGGAGCCGTGGCCGCCTTGGGCTGCGCCTTTCACCCGAAATGGTACTTCAAGGCCGTGGAGTTCAGGACGGACCTCCTTTGGACCGTGCTTTGGATGGCCGCCCTGGTCTGGCTCACCAAGCCGCGCCAAACGCGCGCGGACCGGTTTCTGGCCGGGCTCTGCCTCGGCGCGGCCCTCGCCACGTCGCAGAAGACCGTGTTCCTCGCATTCGCTCTGGTGTTTGGGACGGTCCTCACCGCTGCGCTTGCCCGCGGGTTGCGTCGCCGTTTTTTCTTGGACGGTGGCCTGACCTCGGCCACGTCTAGCGGCAGCTTCACCCCGGCGTTCTTTCTGGGGTTGAGCGCGGTCCCGGCGGGGCTGCTGGCGTACTTCGGCGCGCAGGGCGCTTGGGCGCCGATGCTCTACGACCTCGTCGGGCACAACTTGGTTGTGGGCACCACGCACCAACTGATCCCACACGCCACCTCCCGGAACTTTCAGCTTCTGCTCCTGCTTCCTGCCGTGCTGGCCAGTGTGGTCATGCTCCGCCGGACGACGCGCCTGGATCGCACCACGCGTCAAGTTTGGCTTTTGCTCGTCACCGGCGGTTATGGCGCGATGCTTTTTGGCCTTGGCGGCATGGCCACGGCCCAAGATGGCCTTCCCTACTATCCGCTTTACTGGATTGCCGTCAGCGCGGGCCTCTTTTGGTGCGGCGCCGAGGGGACCCGGCGTTCGCCCCGGTACCGCTGGCTCCCCCCCACCACTTTGGCCTTGCTCGCCTCGGCGGAACTCGTCTGGATGACCAAAGGCATCCATTTCTCTGACCGACAGAACCGGTTGCACGTTGAACAACTCCGGGAAGTGTTGGCGCTAACGCGCCCCGACCAAGCCGTGCTCGACGCAAAAGGCGGCGCGATCTTCCGGCCGCGGGCAATCCCGTACGTGATGGAGACGTTGACCTTGACCCGGCTGCGGGCGGGCCGATTGGCTGACGATGTGGTCGAGCACGTGGTGCGCGCGCGCGCCACGGTGGCCATCAACCGATCTTGGTTTTCCGCCAGGACCAAGGCATTCCTCGACGCGAATTACCTCCAGGTCGGTCTGGTGCTCGTGGCCGGCCAACGGACCAGTCCCGACGAGGTTGGGAAGGTGACGTTCCATCTCGATTTACCCAGCCGCTACGTGTTCGTCGACGCGTTCGGCTTGGTGCCGGGCCGCTTAGATGGTGCCGACCCGGCGGAAAGGTTTGAGTTGGGTGCCGGAGAGCACTCCTTCAGGCCCAGCCGGCCGCTGGATGGGCCGTGTTACCTTCTCGCCGAAAGCGCCTTTGCGGCCAACCACACGCCCTTCAATCGGCGGTTGCAGCAATTGATCCCTTGGCGCCGGGTGATCGACTGACCATCTGCGTCTTGCGAAAGTGGCTGGCGAGAAACGGACGGCCTGCTCTGGCCGCAGCACCGTCCGCACCCGCCGACCTTCCGCAAAACCGCCGAACGAGGTCAGGCCCGGCGCTTCCCAGACCGGCCAAGCGCGGGGAACGTCGACCCGAAACCCTTCCGTAGCGGAACGATACGTTACAAAAGGGCGTGGCGCAGCTTGGGCGGAGATTGCCATCTTTCCAGCCAAGCGCGGCTCCGCCGCGATCGATGCGTCCGCACCCAGGGCAAAGCCGCCAAGCACCGCCGAAGCCGCGAGCAGCCTCCGGCCAAACGCCGGCCGCGCAGGCGACGGTGAGGTCACACCTCATCCCTTCCACAGCGACGTGAACCGCCGGTTAATCCCGCATGAATATTTTGTCATCTTGGCCCGGACCACCCCCGCCGGCGTGCGCCGTGCGAGAATGCAGCTACGTTCCAGCGTGCGCGTGCTCGTCGTCGAGGATGAGAAACGGGTAGGGCGCTTCATCCGCAAGGCGCTTACGGAAGAGGGGTTTTCCGTCCACGTTTGCCACGAGGGCAACGAGGCGCTCGACGTGACGCGCGTGGACGCCTTCGACGCCCTGGTACTCGACGTCATGCTCCCGGGTCGCGACGGCCTGAGTGTCTTGCGCATGCTAAGGGAACGCCGGGACGCCACCCCGGTGCTCATCCTGACCGCGCGAGGATCTGTGGGCGAACGAGTCGACGGACTCAACGCCGGCGCCGACGATTACCTCGCCAAACCGTTCTCCACGGACGAGTTGGTCGCGCGCCTCCGCGCGCTGATCCGCCGGTCGACCGGCGAAACCTTCAGCTTTTACCGGATCAACAATTTGGTGATCCGGCCGGCGGACCGCGCGGCGGAACGGGCAGGCCAGCGCATCACCCTCACCAGCCGGGAATTTTCGCTCCTCGAACTGCTGGCGCGCCATCCGGACCGCGTCTTCACCCGCACACAGATCTGCGAGCGCGTGTGGGAGTACGGTTTTGATCCAGGTTCGAACTTGGTTGACGTCTACGTCCAGCGCCTCCGCCGCAAGATCGACGATGGGTTTGAGCCCAAGCTCCTCCACACCGTCCGCGGCACAGGCTACAAACTTTCCGAAATGCCATGATCCCGCGTTCGCTCCGGACCCGGTTTGCATTGTTCACCGCAGTTTTGGTGATGGTGGCGCTGGCGCTCTTCGCCGGGTTGTCCACGGCCTTGTTTTACCATGAGCAGATGGACGCATTTTCCGAGGATCACACCGTGGTGCCCAGCAAACGGGACCGGCGCGAGGCCGCCGAAGGCGTCTTCACCTTGCTCTCCTGCTACGCGGTCCTGCTGCCGTTGAACATCGCCGCGGCCGGGGGCGTTGCCTGGGTCTGCGGGCGCCGCTTCTTGCGCCACCTCAACGAACTGACCGAAGCGGCCGATCGGGTCACCATCCAAAACCTGCACGAGCGCATCCCGCTTTCCGGGACGGACGACGAAGTGACGCGCTTGACCGCGGCGTTCAACGACCTTCTGGAACGCCTCGAAAGGAGCGTCACCCAGATCCAACGCTTCTCCGCCGACGCCTCGCACGAGTTCCGCATGCCGCTCACGCTCATGAAGTGCGAGGTGGAAAACTTGCTGCGCGAAAGCGTCCACGGGGAACTGACTGAGACGTGTGAGCGACTCCTGCTCGACCTCCACCGCCTAAATGCCACCTGCGATTCCTTGCTTTTTTTGACTCGCGCCGATGCCGGCGCCATCCGGATGGTGCCGCAAGCCGTGCCGTTCTCGGAACTGTGCGAGGAGGTAGTGGACGACGTGGCGGCGCTGGCCGAGAGACAGGGCATCACCGTCGATCGCACCCTGCCGGGTGACGTCAAGGTTTGGGGCGATGCCACCCTGATCCGGCGGGTGCTGCTGAACCTGCTCGACAATGCGCTCAAACACAACCGCATCGGGGGCTGGATTCGGATCTCCGGCGCGCACGAAGCCGACACCGTGGCGTTGCGGATCCAAAATTCCGGGACCCCCATCGCGCGTGAACATCGGCAAAGGATTTTTGAGCGCTTCTACCGCGTCGACCCTTCGCGCAGCCGCCACACGGGCGGGGCGGGCCTTGGGCTCAGCATCTGCCGAGAGATCGTCGCGCTTCACGGAGGCGAACTTTGCCTTGAAGAAAACGGCGAATCGCACACCTCTTTCTTGGCAAAATTCCCTCTGGTTCCCCCGTGTGCGGACGGACCTAAGGTCGCCCCTGTGCGGAGAGTGTTAGCAACCGGCGCGGCCTGACCTCTCCCGTCCGGAATTCCAGGCGTGACGCAGTCAGCGGGACGAACGCCGCACCGCCACCCGCGACCCTGCCGCGAGTCTCACAATTCTCAACATTGCATCAGGTCGAGCTGACCCAAGCGCAAGTCAAAAAAACGTCACCGTGCGGCGTTAGACACCGGCCCCAACGGGACGTTATCGAGCGGGCAACTTTCGCTGCCCTATGCGCTCCGCCTCCCGTCGTTTCTACCCTTGTCGGCGCCATCGCCAAAGCCGGTGGCGATTCGGTCACCTGCGGTCTACCCTCGCCCTCTTAGGAATCATCGCCAGCGCCCAGCCCGTCGCCGCGCAAGGCCAGACGCCGGGTTCTGCCAGCGGCGCGAACGGCACGTTGCAGACCGTCGTGGTCACGGGAACCGGGCCGACCACGCAAACCACCGCCATCGAAGATCAACGGCTCGCGCCCAACATAGAAAACGTGCAGTCGGCCGAACAGATCGCGCGCTTCCCCGACGTCAACGCGGGGGACGCCTTGCGACGACTGCCGGGCATCGGCGTGCAGAATGACACGGGCGAAAGCCGCTACGTCACCATCCGCGGCCTCGACTCCAACCTTTCCGACATCACCTTCAACCACGTCCGCATCCCCTCGACCGACCCGAACGGGCGGCACGTCGGCCTTGACCAAATTCCCGCAGACCTGGTCAGCCGCATCGTCCTCACCAAGACCAACCTTCCCGAGCAAGACGCGGAAGCTTTGGGCGGCACCGTCGACTTGGTGCCGCGGAGTGCGTTCGATTTGGAGAAACCTTTCCTGAGCGGCAGCATCGGGTCCGGCTACGAACCGCTCCGGCCGCGGTACCCGATCATCAACGGCTCGATCGTCGGCGGGCTCACGTTCGGCGTGGGTCCGGACGGAAACCCGTTCGGGGCGCGGAGCCCTAGGTCCGAGGACAAACGTGCCGAGAGTCTTTCCAAAGAGGGCAAGGGTGGGGTCGCCACCGAAGCAGCCGATGATATCTGGAATGCGCGGCCGTTCGGGATCCTCGGCCAGTTCAGCTATTACGAGGACCACCGGGGGATCGACGATTTTGAGCCCGCTTACGCGGACGCGGCGGTGCCGATCGGCTCGGACAAGCTGCTCAACCAAGTCGATTTTCGTCGCTATACTTACAACCGCCGGCTGCACGGTTACGGCACCAACGTCGAGTTTCGGCCGAACGTGAATCACTCTTACTACGTCAGCTTCGTGGGCGCCGGCTACGTGGAAAAGGTCGTGCGGCAACGCTTCGACATCCTGGGGCTCGACGGTTCAAACAATCCGGACACGCCGGTTGCCCCGGTCCTCGGTGCCGTGATCCCCGGCGGTTATTTCGTGCCGAACGCCGCCATCCAGGCGGCGTTGCGCAACAACGAGGAACGGTTCGACAATGTCATCGTGCAGGGCGGCGGTCATGACGTGCTCGGCCCGGTAATCCTCGACTACCAAGGTTCATTCGCCCAGGCCTACGACCGCAACCCGCGCGATTTCAACCTCAGCTTCCAGACACCCAACGACCAGCAGGTCGGCTACAACAACAGCGGGCTTTCCAACCAGCCCGCGTTCTACCTGGGCGGTCCTAACCCTTACGACCCGCGCCGGTACACGTTCAGCGGCCTGCGAATTGATAGCAACCAGACGTTGGACACCGAGATCGCCGGCCGCGCCGACCTGACGATCCCTTTCGAGGTGTGGGGTAACCAAAGCAATTTCAAGCTGGGCACCAACCTGCGGTTCCGGACCAAGTCACACTACGACAACCCGCGGACCTACACCGGTTACGCCGACCCAGCGGTGGGCGGCGCCAACGACTTCACCCTCGCGGACGTGCTGGGGAACAACTTCAACTCGATCTACGGCGGTTATTACCGGCTCGGCCGGGCACCAGACGAGGCGCGCAGCGACCGTTTTTACTACCGGAACCGGGGCAACTTCACGCGTGACACGGTCGGGGACGCGGTGACGAGCCTGCAGAACTTCTTCGACGATTCGGAGAACGTGTTTGCGGGTTACTTTCAGTACGACCTCACCTGGGGCAGGCTCAACCTGCTGGCCGGCTTGCGCATCGAGGCGACGGACGCCGTCTACGGCGCGTACGAAAACGTCGGCGGCTCAGACCCGAACGATCCGGCCTCTTACCGTTTCGTCGACCGTTACACCAGTTACGTGAACTACTTTCCGACGTTCCAAGCCACTTACCGTTTCACCGACACCCTGCAGGCGCGTTTCGTTTATTCTACCGCCATCGGGCGTCCGGCGTTCAACCAAGTGACGGCCAGCACCATCACCGACGTCGGCAACCAGACGATCACCACCGGCAACCCTAACCTGAAGCCGACCACCTCAGACAGCTTTGATCTGATCTTCGAATGGTATCCCAACAAAGGTTCGGTCCTTTCCTTTGGGCTGTTTGACAAGGAGTTCACGGACTACGTCTTTCAACGCAGCGTGCGAGTGCCGCTGGGCGGCACGATCTTCACCGAATCGACGTTCCTCAACAGCGCCAACGCCCGAGCCCGCGGCATCGAATTCAACTGCCAACAACAGTTTTCCTTCCTGCCCGGGCCGTTGGGCGGTTTCGGCATCGCCTTGAATTACACCTACGTCGATTCGGAGGGCGAAGCGCGCCCGGGCGAGCAGACCAAGCTGCCGTTCACTTCGCCAAACCTTTTTAACGCCGCCCTGTTTTACGAGAAGTACGGCGTGGGCCTGAGCTTGTCCGCGCACTTCACGGACCGCAACCTGAGCTCGGTCGGCGGCACGGCCGGCACCGACCAGTACTTCGACAAACGTTTTACCCTCGACCTCGGCGCGAGCTATCGTCTGACGCAAAACTTCACCGTCTACTTCAACGTCAAGAACCTCACCAACGCGCCGTGGCGCATCTACGAAGGCCGCGCGGACCGGCCGATCCAACGGGAATTTTACGATTACACCTATGAGGCGGGTCTCAAATTCACATTCTGAGAAACGCGCCAGACAGGCGTTCTGCGGCGCGATGGTGCTGTGGTTGGGTTTCGCCGCGTTGGCCGGGGTCGGCACGCCGGTCACGGTCTGTGCGCAGGCACCGCTCGCTGCGGACGTGCAACGGTACCCTCTCAAAGGCGTCAAAGGCCGGTTCGATTACCTGGAGATTGATGCCGGACGGGATCGCTTGCTGGCGGACCACACCGGGAACGGCACCCTGGACGTTTTTACCCTCGCAGACGGCGCTCCCGTTGGTTCGGTCCCGGTCGGGGCCGCGCAAGGTGTGGCCGTCGACGCAGCGCGGGGCCGGTACTACGTCACGGTTAGCGACCGCAAACAGCTCGCCGTGGTTGACGCCGAAACGCTGCAGATCCTTGGTGCGGTCGATTTGCCTGGTGCACCTGACAGCTTGGTGTTCAATCCCGCCAGCGGGGAGGTCTACGTCGACCACGACGACGCGAACGACGTCTGGGTGGTGGATCCGGCCCGACGGGAAATCGTCGCGACCGTCACGATCCCGACCGCCCCCGAATACGCCGTCGCTGATCCGGGCGGCGGTCGCGTTTATCAAAACATCAAAAGCGAGCCGTTGTTGTTGGTACTCGACACCAAGACCCACGCGGTCACCGCCCGGTACGCCACCTCCCCGGCCGAACGTCCGCACGGTTTGGCGTTGGACGCCAAGCGTCGCCAACTCTTTTGTGCCGGTGCCAATGGCAAGCTCGCGGTGTTGGACGCCGATGCCGGCCGGGTGGTCGAGGCGGTCGACGTCGCCAGCGGCGTCGACCAGATCGCGTTCGATCCGGCGTCGAACCGCGTCTATTGCGCGAGTGGTAAGGCGGGCATCTCGGTCGTTGACGTCGCGGGAGAACACGCCAAGCTGCTCGGCACCGTGAAAATGCCAACCGGCACCCATACGGTTGCGGTCGATCCGAAGCGCGGGACGGCTTGGACCGCCTACGGCGACGACGCGGGCAGCACCCTGCTCCGCATCCGACTCGGGACAGATGTAAAAGGGCTTTGACGATATGAGATGGAGTCGACGCGATTTCCTGACGTTCTTCACGCGGCTGTTGCCGGCCAACCTCCTTGCCGGGAGCTTGGCGACGCGCGCGGCAGAGGCGAGCGCCGTCCAATCCCCTCACCATGTGGCCGCGGCCGACGATGGCGACGGCGCATTGCGGTTTCTGGTGCTTGGCGATTGGGGTCGCGACGGCAAACACCACCAGCGTGACCTCGCTCGCCAGATGGGACGCGTGGCCGAGGAGCGGCGCTGCCGCTTCGTCATCTCGACAGGCGACAATTTTTACGAGGATGGCGTCGTCTCCGCCGACGATCCCCAGTGGCGGACCTCTTTTGAAGACGTCTACACGGCGGCTAGCCTGCAGGTCCCCTGGTACGCGACCCTGGGCAACCATGACTACCACGCCCGTCCTCAGGCCGAAGTCGAGTACGCGAAGCGGAGCAAACGCTGGCGCCTGCCGGCCCGTTACTATGCCGCCGCCGAAGGTTGTGGCGGCGGTGACACCGTCCGGTTCTTCTTTTTGGACACGTCGCCGTTCGTCGATGAATACCGTTGGGCGCCGAAGATGGCGGGCGAGGTCCGGTCCCAAGACACCGACGCCCAACTCCGTTGGCTTGACGCGGCGTTGGCCGCCTCGGACGACCGTTGGCAAATCGTGGTCGGCCACCACCCGGTCTACTCAGGCGGCGAACACGGCAACCAGCCGGAGCTCGAAGCTCGGTTGTTGCCCATTCTCGAACGGCGCGGCGTCGGAGTTTATCTGAACGGACACGACCACAACCTGCAGCACATCGCGCGCGATGGACGGCACTTCTTTACTTCCGGCGCTGGTTCCCTGGTAAGCGGGGTTCGGGCGATCGAGGGTACCAAGTTTGCCCAGGACAACCCGGGGTTTTTGGTGGTCACACTTAACCGAGAAGTTTTCCGCGGGGAGTTCATTGGCCTGAACGGGGCAACGCTCTACGCCGTCGAGGTGGCGCACCGGGCGTTGGCGACGGCCTAAGCGCAAGGCGCGGTTGCCGGTTGCCCCACGGGTGGTTGGTTGGGCAAGACACCTGTTGCCCTACCAACCACCCATGGCACCTTCGCGGATCCGCCACCTTCTCGCGCTGCTCACCGAACGGTTGGGGTTGACCCTCGTGGCTGGCCTTCTGGCCATGGCCGGTTGCGGCGGGTTGTTTTTATACCTTGCCGACGAGGTGGGCGAACAAGCCGCCCTCACCCGAAACGACCGGTACGTCGCGGAGTATTTTCACACGCACGCCGACCCTGGGACGGTGCGCGCCGCCGAAGCGATCACGTTCTTTGGTGACGCGGCGACGCTGGCGGGACTCGGCGTGGCCTTCGGCATCGGCTTGGCCCTGGCGCAGCGTTGGCTCCTCCTGCTGGGCTGGGCTGGTGCACTCGGCGGTACAGCCGTCCTGAACCCGTTTCTCAAAGGCGTGTTCCACCGGGTCCGCCCTCATCTGGAGGAGCCCTGGGCCAGCGCCCCCGGTTGGAGTTTCCCCAGCGGCCACGCCATGGGCTCTTTGGTGGCCTATGGTTTTCTGGCTTACGCCCTTTCCCGGTTCATCCGGCCAGCCGCCCGGCGGTTGGTCTGGACCGCCGCCGTCGGCGTGATCCTGCTGATCGGTTTCAGCCGGGTCTTCCTCGGCGTGCACTTCGTGAGCGACGTGTTGGCAGGCTACGCCGCCGCGACGGTGTGGCTCACCTTCTGCATCTTGGCCACCCGCAAC
This sequence comes from uncultured Chthoniobacterales bacterium, assembly GCA_964252355.1. GTDB lineage: Bacteria > Verrucomicrobiota > Verrucomicrobiia > Chthoniobacterales > JAFAMB01 > CAXUNV01. Next base: position 14,892 of record CAXUNV010000013.1, read on the forward strand.
TACCGCCGCAGGCAGCCCCCGGACGAGGTTCCGGGCGGCTCACGCCGGGAGCCGCCGTAATGACTGGCCGAAGCCCGGGGTTGCCCGGCGCCTACGGACCGCTGCGCCGCCGGATGAAGTGGTAGATCGCCAGCAGGATAACCGCCCCAATCAGGGAGCCGAGGAATCCCACCGGACGCAGGCTGTTCGGGTCGCCCTGGTACCAGCCGAGCGCCGAACCGATGAAGTAGGCCACGAAAGAACCCGCGATTCCGATGAGTGACGTGATCAAGCAACCGCCCGGTTCCCTGCCGGGTACGATGACTTTGGCGAGAGCACCAACGATGAAGCCGATGATGAGGGTCGAAATGAGGCCAAGCATGGTGTGATCCTGGTAGGCAGCCGGCGCCAGACCGTTTAGTCCCTGGCCGGCACCGCTCGCCATGGAATCGCCGGGCGTGTACCGCGTGGATCCCTTACCGGGGCAAGCGAAACGCCAGCGTTGGCAAGCGCGGGCCGGCGTGCAGAATGGCGGACGATGCGCGACGTGTGGAAACGGGGCTTTGAATCTGCGCTTTGGGGCAGCCGGTTGGTGGTCTTATTGGCGGTCGTGGTCAGCGTGGTGACCGCCATTGCCCTAGTCGTCGCGGTCACTTTTGATTTTGTGGGCGTCTTGGTCGACGCCGCCCGGAGTCTTGATCCCAACACGACGGGCCGCGCGCACGACGCCCTGCTCAGCGACATGCTGCGCAAGATCGTCACCGTGGTCGACGCTTACCTGCTCGGGTCGTTCATGCTCATTTTCGGCTTCGGCTTGTATGAGCTGTTTTTGGGCGAACTCGCCGTGGCGCGTCATTCGGCGGTGGCGGAACGCCTTCTGCGGATCGATTCTCTGGAGGAGCTGAAGAACCGTTTGGCCAAGGTGGTCCTGCTGATCCTGATTGTGGAAGTATTTAAGGCGGCTGAAAACGTGCCCGTGCACGCACCGATCGACGCCATCTACCTCGCCTTGACCGTCACCCTGGTTGCCCTCTCCTTGTACCTCACCAAAGGATCCGACAAGGAAAAGGCGCTGGCCGCCAAAGCCGCCGACCAGTCGCAAGATCATTAACCTGCAACCGGCCCCGACCGTGGAACCCGCCAAAAGACTCACCGCCGTGCAGTTGCTCGACGCCGCCCTAGAAACCGAGGCCGGCGGGCCGCCGGGTTCCGAGGCGTTGCGGCAGCAGGTTTTGGCCCGGCTACTGGCGCGCTGGTTGTTGGCCCGCAGCGATGCACCCGAGATCGACGTCCTGCGGGTTTGCAGCCAAGCCCGCACGCTGATCACCAAACCGGAACGCTTCCTTTGAAGCGCCGACGCGCCTCGTCAGAACAGCTCGCGTTGGTCCTGCGCGGGCGGCGGCGCCTCGAGGCGAGCTTCCGCGCGCACCTCCTGGAGCAAAGACCGGAACTCGCACGCCTCCAACCCGGCGAGGTACTTAGGAAAGTCCGGGCGGATCGTCAGCGCCTCGATCGGTCGCGGCAAGGCGTGGTGCAACTCGAGCCGCACCATCTCCCGATTTTGCAGGATCTGGTCGCGCGCCTCGGCCAGTCGCTGGCGCAACGCGGCGTTCTCCACCTTCTCAAGGTTCTCCAACAAACCGGTCACCGTGCCGAACTGTCGGATCAACCCCGCGGCGGTTTTCGGGCCGACCTTCTCCACCCCGGGGATGTTGTCGACGGAGTCGCCGGTGAGGGCGAGCACTTCACCAATTCCGGCCGGGATCACGCCCCATTTTTCCGTGACCTCGTTTTCGCCGAGCAAGGCATACGGGTCGCCCGGACTCTTCAAATCGGTCTTATTGGTCGAGTAGATGCGGACGTCGGGTCCGACGAGTTGGAAGAGGTCTTTGTCGTTGGTCGCCAAGATGGCTTCAACGCCGGCGCTGGTCGACGCGGCGACATAGCACGCCATCAGGTCGTCGGCTTCGGTGTTGGCTTGGCCGATGGAGACGAGGCCCATCGGCGCGCAGAACTCCCGTAGAAAACGCAGTTGCGGCACCATCTTGTCCGGCATCGTTTCCCGCTGACCTTTGTACGCCGGCTGCAGCGACATGCGCCGTTCGGGCAAACCCTCGTCCCAAAAGACGGCGCAAAAATCCGGCCGGAGATCCTTCAACATCTTGCGCACGGTTTTGACGAAGCCGAACACCGCGTTCGTCGGCTCGCCGCGCGAGTTGGTCAGCGATTGGATGGCGTGAAACGAACGGTAGACGTAGTAATGGCCGTCGATGAGCAGGAACCGCACGGTTTCCGTCTCGCTCCCCGAGGACGGGATGGCAAATGACAAATGGCAAAGGCCAAAGCTCCGTCATCCGATTTGGCCTTTGGCCTCTGGGCTTTGTCATCCGGCTTAGGCCAAGCGGAGGCTTGGGTCGGCGTCGGTGGGGAGGTCGTCCACCGGCCCGGCGAGCAGACGCTGCATGGCGACGTGGCCGATCATGGCCGCGTTGTCGGTGGTGAGGTCCGGGCGGGCCAAACGCAACGTCAACCCCGCCGCCGCGCAGGCCTCGGCCATGCGGACCCGGAGCCGCCCGTTGAGGCTGACACCACCGCTCACGCCGACGGTCGTGCAGCCGTGCGCTCTGGCTGCCGCCAGCGTCTTCCGGACGAGGACGTCGACCACGGCCTCTTGGAAAGACGCCGCCAAGTCGGCGGCGTAATCCCCGGACAGCTGCGGCAGGAGGTAACGCACCGCCGTCTTGAGACCGCTGAAGCTGAACTGGAAATTGGTCTCACCGGGCATGCTGCGGGGCAGGCTATACCGGCGGGGATCGCCCGACCGGGCGAGCCGGTCGATCTCCGGACCGCCCGGGTAGGGTAAGCCCATCAATTTGGCCACTTTGTCGAAGGCCTCGCCGGCGGCATCGTCGACGGTGCTTCCCGTAAGTTGGTAACGGCCGACCCCATCGAGCAAGATCAGCAGGGTATGGCCGCCGCTCACCACCAAGCCCATGGAACGGACCGGCCCTTGCGGATCTCCAAAGAAGGGTGAGAGCAGGTGACCCTCCAAATGGTTCACGCCGACGTAGGGTCGACCGCACCCGATCGCCAGCCCTTTCGCGAACGAGACCCCCACCAGCAGCGACGTCAATAGGCCAGGACCGCGCGTGGCGGCAAATGCGTCCACGTCAGACACCTGGCAGCCAGCCGTCTGCAGCGCCCGGCGCACCAGGGGAGTGACGGCGCTTAGGTGACCTCGCGACGCGACCTCGGGCACCACCCCGCCGTGTGGACGGTGCAGTTCCGTCTGGCTGGCCACTTCGCTGGAGAGCAAGGTCCCTCCGCGCAGCAGGGCGACGGCGGTCTCGTCGCACGACGTTTCCACGGCCAGGACGGTTGGCCCGGTCGTCACGGTTTATCGGAGGCCCCGCCCGCCGGGGTGGCAGGTGCCACCGCCCCGTTCTGCGTGTAGATCATGACGCCCTTGATGGCGTCCACCGCCCGTTCTAACTGCGGGTCGCGCGCTTCCGCGACGACCTTCGCCTCGTCCGGCGACAGCACGCCTTCCCGCCGGCGCAGCAAAAGGGCGCGCTCCTGCTCCACGGTCAGCGTCGCCTTGATGTTCGGCGTGATGCCTTTCTCATGGATGACTTGGCGGCCAGGCGTGTGATACTTGGCCGTCGTCAGGCGAAGCGCCGACCCGTCCGGCATGGGGATGACGCTCTGCACCGAGCCTTTCCCAAAGGTGGTTTCGCCGACCAAGATGGCCCGGTTCAGGTCCTTCAACGCTCCGGAAACGATTTCGGCAGCACTGGCGCTACCGCCGTTGACCAAGACGGCCAGCGGAAGATTGGGCCGGGGCCGGGCGTTGCGATCGGTGAAGTACTCCTTCCGTTGCGCGGCGTCCCTCCCTTCCGTGTAGACCACCATCGTCTTCGGCGGCACAAACAACCCGCACACGTCGATGGCGCTGTTGAGCAAACCGCCGGGATTAAACCGCAAATCCAGCACGAGGGCCTGCATGCCTTGGCTCAGCAAGCCGTCCACTTTTTGCGCCACCTCCTGGGCCGTCGGCTCGTTGAACTGGGTCACGCGAAGGTAGCCAATCTTGAATTCACCGGTTAAGGCCGGATCCAACAGCTTGGCTTCCTTGACGCTGGCGACCTTGATGATTTCCCGTTGCAGGTTGAGCTCCCTGGTCTCTTTGGTCGACGGTCGGAAGACCGTGAGGTCGACTCTTTGGCCGGGCTCGCCCCGCAGCTGTTCCAGCGCCCTTGGGAGCGTCATCCGCTCGGTGGTGTTGCCGTTGATGCGCAAAATTTGGTCGTTGGGCAAAACGCCGGCCCGGAAGCCGGGGGAATTCTCCACCGGCGACACCACGGTAATCACGCCGTCCTTGTTGGAGAGGATGATCCCGAGTCCGCCGAATTCGCTCCGGGTGTCGTCCTGCATTTCGCGAAACTCGGTCGGCTCCATGAACTGGCTATGCGGATCAAGGCCGTTCAGCATCCCGCGCACGGCGGCGTACATCAGGTCGCGGTAGGCCACCTTCCGCTCGTCCACGTAGTCTTGGCGGATGAGTTGCAGCGCGCGGGTGAAGACCGTCAGGTTGGCGTACCCCGAATCGTCCGTTTGCGCCGCCGCGTTGGAGGTGACGAGCCGCCAGCCCGCCGCCAACTCCAAAAGCAGGACCGCCGCAAGGCCGCCGTACAGAAGCCGCCGTTTCATTGCGCAAGATTGCCAGGATTGCGCAAGATTGCCACGATCTGAAGAGAAAGACTGGCCCGCAGGGGACGCCGGAGGCATTTCACGCGGGAAGTCTTTGCAGAGCTGAGAGGCTAGCCTAGTCCGCCCACCGCTCCAAATCTTGGCAATCTTGCCGCAATCCTGGCAATCTTGCGCAATTAAGCGGCGTCTTTGTCCTGTTTCCGGCGGATCAAGGGGGCGCGTTCCCCTTCGACCACCGCACGGTTGATCACCACGTCGGCAATGTCCTCGCGGCTCGGCACGTCGTACATCACGTCGAGCATGATCTTTTCAAAGATCGAACGCAGCGCGCGTGCACCGGTTCCCTTGCTGACGGCCAACTGCGCGAGGGCACGCAACGCATCCTTGGTGACCACAAGGTTCACCCCCTCCATCGCGAGCAGCTTGTTGTACTGCTTCACCATGGCGTTGCGGGTGTCCGTCAAGATCTCCACCAACTCATCTTCCGTGAGGCAATCCAGCGCCGTGACGATGGGCAACCGACCGATGAATTCCGGAATCATCCCGAACGTGATCAGGTCCTCCGGTTCCGTGTAGCGAAATGCCTCCTGGCCAACCAGGGTCTGGCGCCGGCTTTCGTCCACCTGGAATCCGAGCACCTTGTTGCCCAACCGCCGTTGGATCAGTTTTTCCAAACCGACAAACGCTCCTCCGCAAATGAACAGGATCTTCTCCGTGTTGACCTGAATGTACTCTTGGTGAGGGTGCTTGCGGCCACCCTGCGGCGGCACGTTGCAGCTGCTGCCTTCCAAGATCTTGAGCAACGCCTGCTGCACCCCCTCGCCCGACACGTCGCGGGTGATGCTGACGTTGTCGGTCTTGCGACCGATTTTGTCGATCTCGTCGATGTAGACGATCCCGATCTCCGCGCGTTTGACGTCGTAATCGGCGTTTTGCAGCAGGCGCAGGATGATGTTCTCGACGTCTTCACCCACGTAACCCGCTTCGGTCAAGGTGGTCGCGTCGGCGATGCAGAATGGCACGTCGAGGATCCTGGCCAGGGTGCGTGCCAGCAGCGTTTTGCCCGAACCGGTCGGGCCGATCAGCAGGATGTTGCTCTTTTCGATCTCGACGTCGGCGTACGGATCAAGTGCCAGATCCTTGCCACCACCGCCGCCCTGCAGGATGCGCTTGTAATGGTTGTGCACCGCCACCGACAGCACCTTCTTGGCGACGTCTTGGCCAACGACGAACTGGTCCAATTGCCGGCAGATCTCGGCCGGCTTGGGCACGCGCAGCGCCGTGGTCTGTCGGCGCGCATCCTCGTTCAACTCCTTATCGAGGATGCCCTTGCAAACGTTGATGCAGTTGTCGCAGATGTAAACGCCGGGCCCAGCGATGAGTTTGCGAACCTCCGCATGGCTCTTTCCGCAGAAAGAGCACATGGTGAGGTTGGAAGCTCGAGCCATCGGTGGGGAAAGTTACGCGGGCGCCAGGAGGGCACGGGCCTTACGCAGGCAGCACGTTGGCGTTTTCCGGAGTCACGGTGGGCAGCGCGTCGGCCGGCATGTCTTTGCGCG
>CAXUNV010000014.1:0-20506 GCA_964252355.1 uncultured Chthoniobacterales bacterium
CCGTACCGGTAACCCGGCCCCGGCCACAAACCTTTGGTCCATTCCTCGTGGTATTCGTATCCCTTGATGGCAAGGAAGGCGCTTCCCAAAAGCAATGCGCCGGTCAGCAACGCCAACGTCCAAACGCGTTTGCCGGCGGTGTGGGTCGAAATGGCCAGGGAGAAAAGAAAGCTCGCCGTCAAAAGGATGAACGTGTTGACCGATCCGGCGACGACGTTGAGCTCCCCGGCGGCCGCGCGGAACGCGTCGGGATACGCCAGCCGGTAAACGGTGAACGCAAGGAACAGGCCGCCAAAAAACATCACCTCGGTGCCCAAAAACACCCACATGCCAAAATCCGCCGTCTCCCGTTGTTGCGGAAGGTCGTCGAACTGTTCGGCGACTTGGATGGCCGGCGCCGTTTTCACGGGTAGGAAGCGACACCTCCGTCGGGGCGTCGGTGAGGATAGTTGTAGGGCTGTTCGGTCTGTTCCGGGATCTCGTCGAAGTTGTGCTTGGGCGGCGGGGACGGGATTTCCCACTCAAAACCTTTGGCGTCCCAAGGGTTAGGGCCAGCTGGCCGACCGTACTTGCACGACCAGAGCAGGTAGAAAAAAGGCAGCAAATAGCCGACGCCAAGAATGCTGGCGCCCGCCGTCGAGAAGACGTGATAAACTTGGAATTGCTCCGGATACGCGTGGTAACGGCGCGGCATGCCGAGATAGCCCAGCACAAACTGCGGAAAGAAGGTCAAGTTGAACCCAAGAAACGTCACGATCGCGGCGATCTTGGCAAGGAACTCCGGGTACATGCGCCCGGTGATCTTCGGCCACCAGTAATGAAGCCCGCCCATAAAGGCCAAGACCATGCCTCCCACCATGATGTAGTGAAAGTGGGCGATGACGAAATAAGTATCGTGGACGTGCACGTCGATGGCCAGCGCCGCCAGGAAAAGCCCGGTCATCCCCCCGCAAGCAAACAGCCCGATGAAGCCGATGGCGTAAAGCATCGGGGTGTCGACGCGGATCTGCCCCTTGTAAAGCGTCGCCGTCCAGTTGAACACCTTAATGGCAGACGGCACCGCGACGAGGAAGCTCAGCACGGAGAAAATCATCCCGGCGTAGACTGACTCGCTGCTGACGAACATGTGGTGACCCCAGACCAAGAAGCCGAGCACCGCGATCGCCACGCTGGAAAACGCGACGAATTTGTAGCCAAACACCCGCTTGCGGGAAAAAGCTGCGATCAATTCGCTGACCACCCCCATGCCCGGCAGGACCATGATGTAGACCGCGGGATGGGAGTAAAACCAGAAGAGGTGTTGGAAGAGGATCGGGTCCCCACCCAAAGCCGGGTTGAAGATGCCCACCTTCCAAACGCGTTCGAGCGCCATCAGCACCAGCGTGATGGCGAGCACCGGCGTAGCCAGCACGAGAATCAAGCTGGTTGCGTACATCGACCAGACGAACAGCCGCAGCCGGAACCAAGTCACCCCGGGAGCCCGCATCTGATGGGTGGTCACGATGAAGTTCAGCCCGGTCAGGATGGAGGAAAACCCCGAGATGAAAATGCCGGTGGCCATCAAGACCACGTTGGAGTTGGCGTAGGTCGAACTGTACGGGGTGTAGAATGTCCAGCCGGTGTCCACCCCGCCAATCAGCAAGGCGTAAAGGGCGCAGAGTCCCCCGGCGACAAAGAGGTACCAGCTCAGGAGGTTAAGTTTCGGGAACGCCAGGTCGCGCGCGCCGATCATGATCGGCAGAATGAAGTTTCCAAGCGTGGCCGGGATGGATGGAATGAGAAAAAACCAAACCATCAACACACCATGCATGGTGAACAGCCGGTTGTAAGTTTCCGCCTGCACCAGGTCGCCCCGCGGGGTCAGCAGGTTTAACCTCATCACCGCCGCCGCCCACGCACCTAGGCCAAAGAAGACGGTAATCGAAATCAGGTAAAGGATGGCGATGCGTTTGTGGTCGGTGGTGAACAGCCACGAGAGCGGGCCGCGCTCCGCAAAGTAGTTTTTGGGTGGGGCGGGCTCCACCTCGACGGTCTGGATCGCGAGACTCATGGTGAATAAGGCGCCGGGGCGGCGGTTTGCGGTGGGTGAGAGGCGAGACTCTTGATGTAGGCGACCAACTGGTACAACTCCGCCTCCGAAACGCGGCCAGCGTAGCTCGGCATCACGGGGGCGTAACTGGCCACCACCTCGTATTGAGGCATCAGGATCGAGTCCCTCAGGTAACGCTCGTCTGCGACCACCATCCGGCCATCCTGCAGTGGGACCGGTTGACCGTACAAACCCTCTAAAGACGGGGCTTGGACGACGCCATTGCCGGCATGGCAGCCGCTGCAGCCGAGCGACCGGTAGAGGTTGGCGCCGGCTTGCGCGATGGGCGTGTCGTTTTGGCCGCCGTCGCGCAGCCATTCCGCATAGGCTTGCGGCTCCATGACGAAAACCTGACCGATCATGTTGGCATGAAAGGTCCCGCAGTATTGGTCGCAGAAGATGGAGAAGGTGCCGGTCTTGTCCGGCGTGAACCATTGGCTGGTGTATTTGCCAGGCACCACATCCTCCTTCAAGCGGAACGCCGGCAGCCCAAAATCGTGGATCACGTCCTGCGAGGTCATGATGAGGCGGACCGTCTTCCCGAGCGGGACGTGCAGCTCGTTGATCTCCTTTTTCCCCTCCGGATGTTGGACCTTCCACATCCACTGTTTGCCCACAACCTCAATCTCCAGGGCTCCGCTTGGCACCTGGTTTTTCTTAAAATAAAGGACGCCGCCCCAAGCAAACATCCCGAAAAACGCAAAGAGCGGGAGCAAGGTCCACGTCATCTCCAAAGGCAGGCTCGAGCGGTCTTCAAACGAGCGGTCCGTGACGTTGGACCGCCGGTATCGCGCGAGGTAAAAGATGATCACGAACGCGATCCCAAAGAGGACGATTCCGGTCGCGCCGACCATCGTCCAAAAGAAGAAATCCACGGCCCGGGCCATGCCGGAGGCCGCATCCGGCAGGAACTGGATCTGCGCAAGCGTTGCCAGGGGCGCATTCATGCTGAAATCCTTTTGCGTGGCCAGCGGCGGCAAACTGCCCAGGCTAACCCGGCAAGCGTGAGCAACGCGCCGACGCGCAACGCCACCAACACGTAATACCCGATCGTACCGGCAGCTGGATTATGCGAAAAGCAGAGGATTGAGACCAGATCGCCCAGCGGACCAGTGTCGCCGCGCCGGGCCTGCGCCAGGGCTTTGTCGAACTCCCTCGCCGGGTATTGGATCCCCAAGAGGTATGAGCTCACCGTCCCTTCCGGGGTCAGGAACACGAGCCCGCTCGGGTGCACATACTGTCGGCTCTGGGCGTCGTACCGGTAGCGGAAACCGACCGCGTCCGCGAGGTTCGCCACCTCCCCTTCGGTTCCCGTAAGGAAATGCCAACGTCCCGCGGCCGGCTCCCAGCCGAGCCGGCGGAGGTATTCCGCTTTTTTCTCGGCGGCAGCCATGGGCGTGTCGGTTGGGTTGACGCTGACAAAGACGAATTCGAAATCGCGGGTGCGCGACTCCGGGGGAAACTCGTCGATCGTCTTCACCGTGGCGTTCAGGTCGACCCCGCACAACACCGGGCATCGGTAGTAGCCGAGGAGAAGGACCACCGGACGTCGGTGCAGGTAAGCGCCAAAGTCAACGCCCCGACCCTCGTCGTCCGTGAACCTTGCCGCGGGCGGTACGGTGGCCCTGAGTCGGGGTTCGAAACCAACGCCCTGGGTCAAAATTTTCGGAGACGTGGCGGCGATCCCGCCGGCCAACGGGAGCGCCGCGACGGTAAAAACCAAAGACCAGACGCGGAGAAAATTCATCATGGCCGCCTCCGTTCCGGGGGTTGGGACAAGGCCCGGTCCCGGTCGTCCGCCGCCTTGCGGTTTTGCATGTCGAGTTCCGTGCCTCCGTCTTGGACCGGTGGGCGCACCGGCAACCCACGCGCCGCCAGCAGGTCGATCGCACGCTCGATCGGTAGGAAAATGGGACCACCCGGTCCGTCGACGTGGCCTTCGCGCTGCAACTCCCGGTCCGCGTTCTTGCGGTAGGTCTGCAGATCCACCTGGGGATTGACCTGCAACGCCGGCGCGGGGTACGGACGAGCAGTGGTGAGGGGTGCGCCATAGGCTTGACCAAAGCCCCGTTCGCCGCCTGCCAAAAGCTTCATGAAACCGAACGTGCCCAAGAGGACCAGCACGGCCATGGCGACGAACGCGACCGTCACCCAGACGACAGGACCCAGCGGCACCCGACTGGTCTCGTGGCCCGCTTGGCGGGATTGAGGAGAGGCCGCGCTCACGCCGTCGCACCTCCCTCATGCGTCGGTGACCCCGCGGGCGCGGCAGCTTGCCGATGGACATTCCAGCTGAAGACCACCGTCCAGAGCGCACCGATGCCGACCCAGGCCAAAGGATCGCTCCACGAAACGTGAAACACCGGTCGAAACGTGGGTGCGGCGTACCAAAACACCGCCGTCGCCTGCGCCAACAACACAAGTGACGTCACGCCGACCAAGGCCCGAGCCGAACCTTTGATCCGCCGAAAAAGCAGCAGGCAAAACGGCGCGGCAAAGTGGAAGGCGACCACGAAAAGACCGACGCCGAGCCATCCACCCTGGATCCGGCGAAGGTACCAACCGATCTCGTGCGGCAGGTTACCCGCGTAGATGATGATCAGTTGCGAAACGCTGAAGTACGCCCACATCATGACAAAAGCGAAAAGCAGTCCGGCGATCTGGTGGATGCCTTCCTCGTCGGCCTTGCTGCGAACGCGCCGGCGGAGGCTCAACAGCAGGCAAAGGGCGAGGGCGGCCACGACTTCGCCGTCGAGGACGATGGCGGGAAAAATGCTGGAGTACCAAGCGCGCTCCAGCGCCATCAGCCAGTCGATGACGGCGAACGACGCGACCACGAAGTAGACCACCAGACCCACGCCGCTCGTGGTCTGCAACGACCGTCGCACCGCCCCGGGATCGGCACCGGGCGGGACCGGGCGCCAGACCAACCGCCACGCCAGAAACGTCCAGACGCCGAAGCAAAGCGCAGCCCGCCCAATCACACCTACCGGATTGAGGTAGATCGCCCGCTGCCGCAGCAAAGGATCTGCCGCGGCGTGGTCGCCCGCCCACGGGTAAAGGTGCCCGAAGCCGAAGAACACGGGAAGCAGGAGCAGAGCCATCCAGGGCAGCGTGGCGGTGCCCGCATTCAGAAAAGGTCGTAGAAGAAAACCCCAACGCCCGCCGGTCAGATGGTGCAGCATCAGCAACGGCAAGCAGCCGAGCGAAAGCCCCAACCAAAAAAGAAACCCTGCCAAGTAGGACGGGAACATCTCGCGCGGCGCCAACACGAGTCCGCCCCCCACCAGCACCACCGCAAGCGGGACGGCGATGGTCGCCCACCGCGGCAGAATTGAAACCTCAAGGCGCATGTGGCCCCCCTTCGGCGGAAGCCGTTCCCCGTTCGGCAGCCGCCAGGTCGTCTGGCGAAGCGTTGCGCGACAGTTGCAGGGCGCGGATGTAGGCGATGATGGCCCAGCGTTCGCTCGGCTCAATCCGCGCGGCGTACGAATACATCGCGCCGTAGCCGTGGGTGATGACGTGGAAAAAGTGTCCCTCCGGCGCTTCACGCAGCCGCGGCTCGTGCAGGGAGGGCGGCCTTGGGAAGCCGCGCTGGACCACCATGCCGTCACCGACCCCGGTGATCCCGTGGCAGACGGAACAGTAGATGTTGAACTTCGCGCGCCCCTCTTCAAGCGTCGCGCGGCTCACGGGGGCGGGAAACCCGCGGACCAATTGACCGTTGACCTCACCCGCGTAGAAGAAGTCGTCGTTGCGCGCCTCCCCCCGGGGCACGACGCCGGCGACCAGCGGTCGTGACGAATCCCGGTCCGCGAAAAACGGCGTTTCCTGGAACGGCTTCAGCCGCGCATCGTAACGCATCTCCTGGCGGCAACCCGTCAGGCCGGCGACTACTATCAAAAACCACCACGCCCATTTCATTGGTGCAACTCCGAGACCGCGACCGCGTTGGTTTCCTCTGCCAGAAAGCGGGAGACTAAAACCGGGTCGAACTGCGGATCCCCGGCCTCGATGCAGAGGAAGAACGCGTCGGTCGTGGCGCGTTCAAAACCGGGCGTGGAGAAGACGGGATGGTGGAGGCGCGGCAGACCGTTCAGGAAAAAAAGGGAAAGGACGGCGAGGAAGGCTCCTCCGAGGATGGTCAGCTCAAACGTGATCGGGATGAACAGCGGCCAGCTGTTCAGCGGCCGGCCGCCGACGTTGAAAGGGTAGTTGATGCCAACGCCCCACAGTTGGAGCGCGAACCCGCACAGGCCACCGGTGATGCCACCGGTCAAGACCCACGCCGGCACGACGGAACGCTTGCGTCCCACCAGTTCCGCCAAGCCGTCCACGGGTACCGGGCTGTAGGCATCCATGCACCGGTAACCTCTCCGGTGGGCGCTTTCGGCCGCCTCACGCAGGGAATCGGCGCTGGCAAACTCGGCCATGATGCCGTACCAACCCCGGCTCGCCACGTTCGCCTTCATGGCGCCTCGCCCTTCCTTTCTTCCACCAGTTGGCGGACCTCGGTCATGGAGACCATCGGCAGGACGCGGATGAACAAGAAGACCAGCGCGAAAAAGAGGCCCAGGCTGCCGGCGAGCGTCAGCCAATCCCAGAAAGTCGGCACGTAGTTGCGCCAACTCGACGGCAGGTAATCGCGGTGCAGGCTCACCACCACGATGACGAACCGCTCGATCCACATGCCAAGGTTGACGCAGAACGCCACGCAAAACAGGATCACTGGGCGGGTGCGCACCTGAGGCCACCAAAGGGCCTGGGGAATCACGACGTTGACCAGGATCAACAGCCAGTAGACTGGCGCATACGTCCCGGTGGTGCGGGTGATGATCGCGTACTGCTCGGCCGCATCCCCGCTGTACCAACCGAAAAAGGTCTCGAAGAGGTAACCGTAAGAGAGCATCAATCCAGTCGCCAACATCACCTTGGCCATGTTGTCGAGGTGCTTGGTGGTGACAAAGGCCTCCAGCTTATAGAGCTTGCGGAGCGGCAGCAGGATGTTCAGCACCATGGCAAACCCGGAGTAGACGGCGCCCGCCACAAAATACGGTGGAAAGATGGTGGTGTGCCAACCCGGCACGATCGCCGTGGAAAAATCGAAGCTGACGACGCTGTGGACGGAGAGCACCAGCGGCGTGGAAAGGCCGGCCAGCAACAGGTAAGCTATTTCGTAGTTCCGCCAATGTTTGGCGGAACCTCGCCAACCTAGCGCCATCATCCCGTAGATCAGGCGGCTCCACGGCCGGCGGGCCCGGTCCCGGAGCGAGGCCACGTCGGGCACCAACCCGGTGTACCAAAAGAGCAGGGAGACCGTGAAGTAGGTGCCGACGGCAAAGACGTCCCAGACCAACGCGCTGCGGAACTGGGGCCAAAGCTCCATCGTGTTCGGGTACGGCAAGAGCCAGTAGAAGGCCCAAGGCCGCCCGAGGTGGAGCAGCGGAAAAAGGCCGGCGCAGGCCACCGCGAAAAGCGTCATGGCTTCTGCCAGTCGGTTGATGCTGTTGCGCCACTTCTGCAGAAGCAGCAAAAGGATGGCAGAAATGAGGGTGCCGGCGTGCCCAATGCCGATCCACCAGACAAAGTTGGTGATGGCAAACCCCCACGCGACCGGGATGTTGATTCCCCAGATGCCGACCCCAATGGTGAGCAGGACCGTGACGGCATAGAAAAAGCCCATCACCAGGAGGAAGGCGAGGGCGAATCCCACCCACCAAACCCGCGGGTGACGCCGGTCGAGGACGATCCCGCTGAACTTGGCCGTGACCGAGCGAAACGTCTGCCCGGCTCCGACCAAGGAGGGTTGTTGTTCGGCCGTCTCGGCGCGCGCTTGGCGATGCGCGGTCCGCGCCTCCGTGTCAGGTGCGATCATGAGTGGGCAGTGTCGTCCGAATGATTCTCGACCGACCGGTCGGCAGGCCATGCCACCCGCGCCAGGTAGGTCGTGCGCGGCCGGGTGTTCAGTTCGCCCAACATGGCGAAGTCTTGCGGCAGCTCCTTCAGTCGCGAGACCCGGGACTTTTTGTCGGCGACGTCGCCGAAGACGATCGCGTCGGCTGGACACACCTCGGCGCACGCCGGCGTCACCTCCCCATCCTCGATCGGTCGCGAAGCTTTGTGAGCTTCAAACTGGGCGTTGCGGATGCGTTGCACGCAGTAGGTGCATTTTTCCATGATCCCGCGGCTGCGCACCGTCACCTGCGGATTCCACCCGAGCTGGCCGCTCGGCGTTTTCATGTCGGAGTACTGCAGAAAGTTGAACCGGCGCACCTTGTACGGGCAATTGTTCGAACAGTACCGGGTGCCGACGCAGCGGTTGTAGACCTGCTGGTTCAGCCCATCGGCGCTGTGCAGCGTGGCTTCCACCGGGCAGACCAACTCGCAGGGTGCCGCTTCGCAATGCATGCACGGGATGGGCTGTTGGTAGATCCGCGGGTTTTCCGGATCGCCTTCGAAATAGTGGTCGACCCGGATCCAATGCATCTCCCGGCCGCGCCAGACCTCGCCCGGTCCAACGGTGGGAATGTTGTTCTCGGCTTGGCAGGCGATCACGCAGGCACTGCACCCGATGCAGGTGCTCAGGTTGATCGACATGCCCCATTGGTTCGGGGCGGTGTTCAAAGCGGCGGGCGGATAGAGGGTTTCGTCCTCCGCCGGGGCGGGGTCCGTCCCTTCTGGTCTCTTACCCTCCTGCCATTCGGCCCAGGCCAGTGTGCGAAAGGTTCCCCGTCCTTCCAAGGTATGGTGCAGGTGCGTCTGCGGCAGGTCCAGGCTGCGACCCGTTTTTGCCAGGGTCACACCCGTCCGCCACCCGAGGTGTTGGGAGTCGCGCAACGGGTAAACGTCGACCCCCACGCCGGTCCCCACGCGCCCGGCGCGTTTCCGGCCGTTACCCAGGTGCAAGGTGATGCTGCGGGCCGCCTGACCCGGTTGGACCCAGACCGGGATTTCCACGCTCGCCTTACCGGCCGTCAGTTTGACCACGTCGCCGTTGCGCAGGCTCAACTCACGCGCCAGTTGCGCACTGACGATCGCCGGATTGCTCCAGGTCACCTTGCTGAACGGTTTGGGCAACTCCTGCAACCAAGCGTTGTTGGCGAAGCGGCCGTCCCAAAGCGTGGGATCCGGGGTAAACGTCACCTCATACCCGTCCGGCCGCGCTGCCTCGGAAGTTTCCTGGCCGGTCGTGGATGCCGGCGGCGCGGCCGCACCGCCCGGAGCGGCCGAAGGCACCTCCGCCGTCGCAAGTTCCGGGACCACGCCGTCGCTGAGCGCCTGACGCCAGCGGTGCTCAAAATCATCCCCCCACCCGGCCTGTTGACGCCAGTGCCCCTGCACCACTTCGTGGTCGGAGACCGTCGGCGAACCGAGGAACGCACCGAGGAGTTGGTGCACGGAGATGCCGCCGTAGAGTGGTGCGATGAGCGGTTGAACGATCGTGGCCTCGCCACCGTAGGCCCGCGCATCCGACCACGTCTCCAAAAAGTGTTGGGCTGGCACATGCCACAAACACCCTTGGGAGGTCTCGTCCTCGTACAGCCCGTGGTAAAGGGAAAAACGGGCGCGCCGCAAAGCTTCGGCCAACGCGAGGTCCGCCGGCGCGCTGAACACCGGATTATCGCCGATGATCAACACGCTGTCGGCATGCCCGCCCTGGAGGTCGTCGACCAGTTCTCGCAAAGATTCAACGGGATCGGGATGTTGGAGGACTGGTTCGCGGTAGCGCACGGTCCGACCAACGTTGTCGAGGGCGGCATTGAGCCGGTGGACGAGCGCGTGCGTTTCGGCCGGTTGGCGATCACCGACGGTGACCAGCCCGCGCCCAGCGTGGGCTCTTAAAGCCTTCGTCACCGCCTCTAGCCAGTTGGTCATTTCGGCCGGAAGCGTTTGGGCCGGCGCCGGGCAAACCCCCAACTGCGCCCCGAGCGCTTGCGCAAGGGAGGCGACCTCGGACGCCAAGACGGGCAAGCGGGATTCCGCCATCGAACCGGTGATGGTCACGCCCGGTTCAGCGACCCACAAGGCATTTGGGTGAGCGTCGCCGCGGTGGTCGAACCTGCGCCGGCCGACGAACGCCTTTGTCAACCGCAGCCGGTCCGGGGCGGCCCCCAAGAAATCATGGTCGAGCGCCACCACCACGTCTGCGGCCTCGAACTGGTACCACGGTTCTGCCTCCGCGCCGAGCGCCTGACGAAGGCCTGCCCGCACCGCGTGGCGCGGCAGGGGCTGCCAGACGTGGAGCTTCGCCTTCGGCAGCCGGCTCTGCAGCGCCGCGAGTTGGCCGGCCAAACTCGGCGAGGCCGTCGGCCCGGACAGAATCCGAAAACCGTCCCCGCCCGTTTCCCGTTGCCGTTCGGTTTCGCCCAGCACCGCGTCGAGGAGTGCCCCCAGCGGTTGCACCTCGCCGGCGCGCAGCACCGTGCGGGAACGGTCAGGGTCGTATAATTCAAGGACCGCGGCTTGTTCGAGCGGCCCGGTGACCCCGAGGCTCGACGGGTGACTTGGATTCCCGTCGACCTTGGTGGGTCGTCCCTCGTCACTGCGCACCAAGAGCCCCGTGGCAAAGCCGTCTAAGGTGAAGGCCGTCGCGAACCGCAACGGTCGTCCGGTGATGATTTCTTCCGGTTGCTCGACATAAGGGACAAGCTTCTGCTGCGGCGGCTTTCCGCACCCGCCCAACCCCGCCATGGCCAGGGCCGCGCCCATCACCCGCAGGAACTCGCGCCGACCGACCCCGTCGCGAAACTCCGCGGCGCCGGCCGGGAACTCGCGGCCTGCCCACTCCCAGAACTCCTCGGTGCCCGCCAGTTCGTCCAGCGACCGCCAGAAGCGCGGCGGCAAAGTGCGGGCGCGCGGGGCGTCGTGGATTTTTCCGCCAGCCGGTGTTTTTCCCTTCAATGGTGGCACGTGGTACAGTCCGTGAGTTGCCGGTTAGAGGGCGCGTCCGCCAGTTGCGCCTGGGCCGCAACCCGTTTCTCGGGGGTGATGTCTGGGCGCCAATTCAACGTAAACACCTGTGCAGGTTCAAAGGCGCCGTCCGGCGGCAGGAAGGCCGCTTCCGGGTGCCGGTGGCATTCCAAGCACCAACCCATCTGCAAGGTGGCCTGTTTCCAAAGGATCGGCATGCTCTCGACGTTGCCGTGACACTTCGAGCAGGCGATCCCTTTGGTGACGTGCACGCTGTGGTTGAAATAGACGTAATCCGCCAAGTTGTGCGCGCGGCTCCACCGGATCGGCATGCGTGAACCGAGGCTGTTCCGCACGGGCTGCAACACCGGGGCTTCCGTCCAAATCTGCGAGTGGCAAGTCATGCACGTGTGCGTGTCCGGCATGCCGGCGTACGCCGTCTTAGTGACGGACGTGTGACAATATTGGCAGTCAATCCCTAACCCGGCCACGTGGTGTTGGTGACTGAACGGGACCGGTTGGTCCAAAGGAACGTTCACCTGCGTGGCGTACGACGAGAACGTCAGACGGTACGCGGCCAGCCCTCCGCCGAGCACCGCAAGGGGGGCTAGCAGGAGCGCGGTCTTAAACCACAAGCTGGCACGGGGGGAGAAAACCTGGGGCATACGAAAGTGCGAACAGGCGTCATACCCATTCGCATCGCGCGACGCTTCGGGCAAGGGCTGTACCCATCCGCGGCGTGAGGCCGTTCCGATCCCTTGGGATCCCGTCGGACCCTGTCTAGGCCGTCAGGTCAGATGGGCAGGCTTGCCTACGTGATCCATCGTTCCACGTCCGCGCGAATGGAAAGCATGACTACGGGAACCTTGACGGAGACGGCCAAGGAGGGCGAGCAAAAATTGGCGACCCACTATGGCAAGCCTGACGAGCCGCTCGCCGGCTACGGCGCGCTGATGGGTACTTTCGGCACGCTCTTCCTGACGTTGCTGACCGCCGCACACCGCACTTCCCGAGTGCCGGAACGGACCAGCGCCGCCGACTTGGCGTTGCTGAGTGTGGCCACCTTTCGTCTGAGCCGAATCATCACCAAGGATCGGGTGACCACGCCGTTCCGCGCACCGTTCACCCGGTTCGAAAAAGATGAGGGAGCTGGCGAGGTCGAAGAGCAGTCGCGCGGCCAGGGCCTTCGCCGGGCCATCGGTGAGCTGCTCACCTGCCCTTATTGCACCGGGGTCTGGACCGCAACCGCGCTGACCTTCGGATTGGTTTTTGCACCTCGGTCGACCCGCCTGTTTGCCGGCATCTTGGCGACCGATGCAGCCGCCGAAGGCCTGAACCACGCTTACGTCAAGCTTAAGGAAAGCACGCAATAGGCGGGAGGGGGCTGCGCGCAGGCCAAAGGGCAGAGGCCAAAGGCCAAAGGGTAAAATAGCAGGCCGAGGCCTCCCGGCGAAGTCGCGCCGAGCTGGTCATCACGGGTAACGCAGGGAGCGCGGACGCCCCGTCTGAGCACGGCCCGCATGATCCCCTGCAGCCCGCCCCACCGTGGATCCCGCCCGGCGGTCCCGCATGCGGGATCGCCTTGCCCTACCAGACGTGGTCGATGGCCACCCCCGAGCTGGTCATCACGGGCGACGCAGGGAGCGCGGACGCCTCGTCCGTAACCGGAAGGGCGGCTTGAGACTTTGCGCCGGCTGCCCTCCGAAGATGGGATCTCCCGTCACCGGCGGAATTTTGGCGTTACCTCGACGCCTTCTTGGTTCCGGGACGGGCGGGACGCCCGCGCTCCCTTCAAATGCCGGCGGCATGACGCCGGCGCTCCTCTGGCAGGCGTTCCTGGCGTTTTTTGCGTCGGCTGAGGATTTTGCGGCAGGGTTTCGCCCATCCGAGCGTGCCTCTGAAGGCCATCGCCGGCGTGTGGGCAACCGGTTGGCACGCCCGGTGCTCCGGTTCGTGGCATGGCGCCCGCCGAGCCGATCACCACTTCCCTCACCTACGGTCTCGAAGCCAAGCCGCCGGCCAAGGTGGCCGCCCTGGTCGGGCTACAACACGTCCTGGCTATGTTCGTCGGTGTCATCAGCGTACCGTTGTTGGTCGCCCAAGGTTTGCACCTCGAGCTCACCGACACTGCCTACCTCGTCAGCATGGGCCTGTTGACTTCCGGGATAGGGACCCTGGTGCAAGTGATCGGGTTCGGCCCATTCGGGTCGCGCTTGCTTTCTGCGCAAGGGACTAGCTTTGCGTTTCTGGCACCGCTGCTGCAGGCGGGGGCGCAGGGCGGCCTGCCGCTGATGTTCGGCATGTGCCTAGTCGGCGCGCCGGTCGAACTCGTGCTGGCGTTTCTGCTGCCGCGGTTGCGCCGGGTGTTCACCCCGTTGATCTCCGGCATGGTGGTCCTGTTAATCGGGCTTTCGCTGCTGCCCGTTTCGCTCCGGGGCATCGCCGCAGGACTGGACGGCCACGGCGTCACGGGCGTGAGCCTGGGCATCACGGGATTAACCCTGCTGTCGGTGCTCGCGTTCAACGCACTGGGCTTTTCCTGGGCGCGCATGACTGCGGTACCGCTGGCGTTGGTGTTTGGAACCGTGGCCGCGGTTGTGGTGGGCGGTTACCGTCCGCCCCACGCTGCCAGCGATGCCGGTGCTTGGCTGGTGGTGCCCACGCCTTTTCGCTACGGCCTCTCCTTCGATTGGGGGTTGGTGATCTCGTTCCTGATCCCTTACGCCCTCACCGCGTTGGAAACGGTGGGAGACGTCACCGCCACCTCGCAGATTTCGGGTGAACCGGTGCAGGGACCCACGTATTGGCGCCGGTTGCGCGGGGCGGTGGCGGCCGACTCGCTCAACAGCGCCTTTGCCGCCCTGCTCAACAGCTTCCCGAGCACCACCTTTGCGCAGAACAATGGCCTCATCCAGATGACCGGGGTAGCCTCGCGCCGCGTGGGCATCTGGGTCGGCTTCGTCCTTTGCGCCTGTGGCTTACTCCCAGGCGTGTCCCGCACGGTGGCGGCGGTACCGGGTCCGGTGCTCGGGCCGGTGACCTTGTTGCTCTTCGGCTTCGTGGCCACGGCCGGGCTTCGCATCCTCGGGGGTGTCCGGTTTGGCCATCGGGAACTCCTCATCCTTTCCACCGCCCTCGGGACGGGGCTGGGCGTCGGTCTAGCCCCGGAGGTGCTCGCACCGCTGCCGGGCGCCATCCGCCAAATCTTCCACTCCGGAGTCACCACCGGCGCTCTCACCGCCTTGTTGCTGAACATCTTGCTGCCCGGTGACGGGACGGTGGCAGCCCAGACCGCGACGGCAGAGAGCGACCTCGCCCACGATCCGGTGTGAGCCACCGGTTCGGCGTTTCGAGGCAACGCGCAAGGCAGGCCCATGTCCTGGTTGCCTTGGACGTTTAAGGTGCCTCTGGGCAACCTTCGGAGGCGTGAAGCGCCCCGGACTCGTCGATTCGCCATCCGCGATTCGGTGAGGCGCAGCCCGTGGACCGACCTGAGGAAAAGTTGGGCTCCGAGTTCATCCTCAAGTTGGCGGATTTGCCGGCTGAGCGCCGGTTGGGCGACGTGGAGCCGGCCAGCCGCCGCCCGTAAGCTGGCGGTCTCGGCCGCGGCCACGAAGTACCGCCTCCGCTGGAGGCTCATCCCTGGGGCGATACTGGAAAGGCATCAGCCGGAACAACCCAAAAAGTCCTTTTGCGGGCTGCCGGCAAGGTTGAGGAGAAGAAATCGCCACGCACCTTCAGTTGAAAGGCTGCCACGCCTCCCGCCTTCGGACCTTTGCCCGGGTGCTCGCGGGAGCAGCTTTTTTAAGCGGTACCGGGACGCCGGGGCATGGCGCGTCCGAGCGTCAAAGGCTCGACGCGCCCGCCAAGCCCGCCGCTTCACCCTAACGGACGTCTTCTCGCGCTTACATTTCGGCGACTTCCTCACCATCGCACCTCTACCGTGATAAAAAGAAGCCTATGCCTGTGACGCTGATCAACCCCTTCGAGGTCGCCGCCGAGCACGAGGCGACATTCTTGGAGAGCTGGAAGCAAACGGCTGCGGAGTTCGCGGCCCAGCTTGGCTACCTCGACACACGCCTGCACCAATCGTTGGATCCGAAGGCGCGCTTCCGGTTCGTCAACGTCGCGCACTGGGAAAGTGTGGAAGCTTGGACCAAGGCGATGAAGGCCTTCCCTCCGAAAGAGGGCGGCACCCCGGGCGTTGAGGCCAACCCCGCCCTTTACACCCTCGTGCAGGGCGGCTCGGTTGAAGCCCGGAATGTCCCGATCGAGGACGAGTTGCGGACCCTGGAGGAAGGTCTCGCGCGCGCCTATCAGACCAACGACACGGGCTACCTTGGCCGTCTGCTGGCTGATGATTACGTGGTCACGGACGGGCCGGGGACCACCTCCAACAAAGGCAAGGTGCTGGCCGACCACGAGAACAGGCGGCTTCGTGTGAGCACCTTCCGCTTCGACGAGCTGCGGGTCCAGCCGCTCGGGCCCGACGCGGCGACCGTCGCGGGCCAGTACACTTGGGAAGCTAGGTACGACGGCCACCCCATCTCGGGCACGTTCCGCTACCTGCGGGTCTATGCCCGGGGCGAGAACGGGTGGCAGGTCAAGGCCGGGCAAGTGACACCGGTGCGGCCGAGTCCGCATTGACGCGCGTAAACCCCGCTAGGCTGGCCCGTCGTGCAGATCTCCGTCCCGGGCGTGATGGGCGATGAGTGTCGTTCTCGAGCGAGGATGCGGGGGATGACCCCCTTCCACGTGCCACCGGTGACATCCGGGGCCGTCCCGATTGCGCAGGCGTGGTTCTCCGAGCGGGAGATGAAGCAAAGTCTTGCACCGCGGAGGCGCCTGTTCTGAACTGGGCCAACTCCCGGGAACAACCATGGACACGATCCGTACGACGGAGACCGAAAAGGTCCGGCGATGGTCGGACGAAGCGACGCGGCACCTGCTCAACAAGCCGGGCACCGTCTCGAGTACGCAGGGCGGCTGGATGATGATCGCCACGATCCTCATCGAAGCGTGGGATCTCTACGCGATCGCGTTTGTGCTGATCTTCATCAAGGCAGATTTTAACCCAACCGCTGCGCAGCTCGGCCTGACCACCGCCGCGGTGCAGGGCGGGGCGCTGATCGGCGCCGTGCTCGGCGGCGTCTTCGCCGATCACTTCGGTCGCAAAAAGGTGTTTGTCGCGACGATGATTTTGTTCATCGTCCTGGCGATCGCGCAGGCTTTCGTGCGCGACGTTTGGGAGTTGATCATCGTGCGGCTGCTGATCGGCATCCCGCTCGGCAGCGACATCTCGAACGGCTACGCCTACATCATGGAATCGATGTCGAAAGGTAAGCGCGAGGAGATGGGCAGCCGGTGGCAGTTCATGTTCGGCTTGGGCGAGGTCTTTTCGATCCTCGTGATCACCGTCTTGTACGTTGCGGGAATGAATCATTCGCTGCTGTGGCGTCTCGCGCTGGCACTCGGCGCGGTGCCGGCGGCGGTCCTTCTGCTGGGACGGCTCAATTTGCCGGAGACGCCCCTCTCCCTGATCCAGCGTGGCCAATTTGCGAAGGCGAAGGAAGTCTCCCAACGCCTTTTCGACGATCCGCTCGACATGTTGCCGGCGCAGGATCTGAAGCTCGCCAAACCGAAACTCGGCGATTTCCTGAGGGTGATCTGGGCGGACCCGATCAAGCGGCGCGCCTCGATCTTCGCCTGGATCTCGAACGCGTGCCAAGGCGCGGAGTTTGCCGCCTGGGGCTTTTACCTGCCCGTGATTCTTGTCCTGAGCGGCGTCGGGGTGTCGGAGAGCGGAAACCTCACGGGGAGCAACGTGGTGACCGCCCTGATTTTCTGCTTGGCGACGGTCTCCGGTTACGTCGCGCCGTTGATGTTGCCGAAGATTGGTCACCGAGGCGTCGCGATGTGGGGTTTTGGGTTGGCCTTTCTTGGGCTCATCCTCGGCGGGATCGCCATCCAGAACGACTGGAAGGCGGTGATCGTGATCGGCGCCTGTATCCTGATGTGGGGCCATTACTGGGATGCTTCGAACGGCATGACGATCGCCTCCATGGTCGCACCAACCCGCTTCCGGGCGACCGCTTCCGGCTTCGGCTACGTCTTCGTCAAAGCGGCCTCGTTCTTCGGCGCTTTCGTCTTCCCGGTGGTCAGCGCGACATTCGGCAAGGCCGGCGCCACCTTCGCCGTGTCCATCCTGTCGCTGATTGGATTCCTGGCGGCGAAGTTCGTTTTGCCGGAAATGTACGGCTACGTCGAAGCCGAGGAGGCGCCCTCGGGACGCTAAAGGAGCGCTTTGCCCCGGCGAAGGCGCCATCGGGTGGTGTCGAGATTGCCTCCGCTTTCGCGTCCTGAGGCACTTTCAATGCCCGCAAGGGGAAGCCGCGGCGCCCCGCTCGGACGGGACGGCTCTCAGCTGCAGCTCATCAGGCGCATCCGCCTTGTGGGGTTTTTTCTCTGCCGCGTCGTGCAGGGTGTCCCAATCCTTCTTGTTCAGCGCGCGCACCAGGGCCACGGGCCTCGCTTCGTCGAAACGGCGCGCCGGTGGAGTGGGCCGTGGCCCAGCACCCGCCGGTTCAAATCGAGCCTCACCTCGGCACCCGCTACTTCCTCGAGGCGCACGCGCCACTTGTTCCGTCGGAACTCCCGGCAGACGAGCTCCCCGCGCCGGACCGCCAGCGACGGGGATCCGGCCAAGAAGGCCAGCCATCCCGGCGTTCAGCGCCGCCACCGCGACAAGCATGCCCGGGTCGCGGATCCGGCCCATGATGACGGCGCTCACCGTGAATGCCAAGAGCAGCGCGGGCATCGCCAGGGTATCAGCGGGGAGTTTAATCCTGCCGGTCCGATGCACGCGGCTTCCGACCAAGCCGCGCCCATCTTTCGAACTCCCGGGGCATTCATGCATTCTCGCCGTTGCCTGCTTCTCGCTTTCAGTGTCGGTGTGGCCGTTGTGCCGTTCGCGGCGGCCACCGAGCCGCGGTCTTTGGTGGCCCGCACCCCGCAAGCGACGGCCATCACTCAGGTGTTCGGCGACGGACCACGCCTCGTCGCCGTGGCGCTCGATTACCGTCGGCCGGTTCGGGGCCAGGATCTGTCGACGGCGGCCTTCCGGGTCGAGAACCGCACGGTCACGCGGGTTTATGCCAGCAAGACGCGGCCGCCGGGAACGCCGGCTGAAAACGGGCGCTACGTCATCGTCGAGCTATCGCCGGATGACCCTGCCGCGGTGCTCAAGGAGGGCGGCCCTGGCGACGGGAGCGGCGGCAAGCGGAGTGATTCCGGCGTGGGCGCCCCAGGCGGCGATGCCGGCGCGATAACCGGACCGCCGCCGGGCATGGCGGCACCAAAGTTCAAACCGGCCGTGACGTCTGTCACCCAGATCGCCCCGGTGGCCGCCGCCAGTGGTCGGCGCCGTGCGCCGAGCGGGAATCCGGTCGTTAAGACGCAGGTCCGCAACCTACTCGTCGACGAATTCCGCCAACACCTCTACCGCGATGGTAGGACGGGCGATTTGCTGAAATACAACCTGTTTGTGCCGAGGGGCTATGACCCGAGCCGATCCTATCCGCTGGTGCTGTTCATGCACGATGCGGGTGCGACCAGCGACGATCCGCTGACCACGTTGCGGCAAGGTTTGGGCGCGGTCGTGTGGGCGAGTCCGGCGGATCAGGCAAAGCGACCCTGCTTCGTGCTGGCCCCGCAATACTCGTCCCCAACCGTCAACGACCATTCGGAAGCCACGAGCATGCTCGACACCACGGTAAGCCTCGTGAACAGCCTGGTGGCAGAGTACCGCATCGACCGGAACCGGCTGTATACCACCGGCCAGTCGGGCGGCGCGATGATGTCAATCGCGATGGGTATCAAATACCCCGACCTTTTCGCGGCTTCCTACCTCGTCGCCGGCCAGTGGGATCCGGCCAAGGTCGAGCCGCTCGCCAGTGCTCGCCTCTGGATCGTAGTCTCGCAGGGAGACCTCAAAGCCTATCCCGGCGAAAACGCGATCACCGCCACGCTGGAGGCGAAAGGCGCCAAGGTCGCACGCGCGGTGTGGGACGGCCGTTCCACCCCGCAGCAGTTCGCCGCGGCGGTTAATGGCCTAGAGACGCAGGACGCGCCGATCAACTACGTCGTGCTGGCAAAAGGAACGGTGGTGCCGCCGGAACAGGCAGACGACGGCGGTAGCAACCACATCAACACTTGGCGCATCGCCTATGCCGTCGAGGGAATCCGGGCATGGATGTTCCGACAACGTCGGGAACCCCGTTGAGCAGGGTGAAACGAGCATCGGTTTTCGCGGCTGCACTTTCCTAAAGCGGTTTCCAGTCGCTTGACCAAGGGCCCGCCGGCGAACCTAAGCGGGGCCTGGGACGCTGGCGCGGTCGAGCGGCGGGATGTTGCCGCCGGCCGCGGCTCGCAAATTTCTGCCTATGGCGCCGTCGCCGCCAAGAATTCGCGCATGCTGGTCGGCGCGCGGCCGAGCAGTTGCGTGAGTGTAGGATCAACGGCAGCGAAGTCGCCGCGCCGGGCGGCTTGAAACATGCCGAGCAGCATGTCCGCCATCGGCGCGGGTACACCCTGCGCCACCTTGGCATTGCGCCATTCGTCATCGGACACGATGACCCGCTTGATCTCGCGCCCGGTCACCTCGGACGCGATCGCGGCCACTTCGGCCATGGTCACTGCCTCAAGCGCGGTCAACGGGGGCGTGATGCCGTCCAGTCGTCCCTCCTCCGCCGCGAGCAAAATCGCGTCTGCTTCCGCTAGGTCGGCGCGCGTGGTCCAGCTCACCGGGCCATCCTCGGGCGCGCGGATTTCCCCGGCTTGCAACCAGTGCCCAATCAAATGCAACGCACTCTCGGCGTAGAAGCCGTGGCGCAGCGACGTGAACGGTACGCCTCCCTCGGCGAGGAACGCCTCGGTCGCGGCGTGATCGGAAGCCGGGGCAAAGGGCGAGTCGCCGCGCGCGCCCAGGTGGCTGGTGTAGAGCACGCGCAACGCTCCGGCGGCGCGGGCTGCCGCGAAGGCCGCGTGGTGCAGCCGACGCGCCGCTTCACCGAGCTGGTCAACGGAGACGACCAAGAGTTGTGTCGCGCCCGCGAACGCCACCGCTAAACCGTCGGGCTCGGCGAAATTGCCCGTGCGGACCCGTACGCCCCGTGCCGCCAACGCGGTTGCCTTGGCAGGGTCGCGGACGCTGGCGACGACCCGATCTGCAGGCAAGCGGGTGAGCAGCCCTTGGATGACGGCCCGTCCGAGTGACCCAGTGGCTCCAGTAACGATGATCATGAGATTTTCCTGAGTGATGGCGCCCTATGTTATCTTTGTTAACAAAAATATAATAACACTGATTCTAAACGGTGACAAGCGACGGTTGTCGCCCGAGCCATCTCCGCATTATGGGTTTGTCATGGACGAGGCAAACGCGACGGCTGACGATGCGGCGCAAGGTGACGACCTCCGCGCCCGCATCGTCGCCGCTGCCGCCGCGCTGAT
>CAXUNV010000015.1:0-1736 GCA_964252355.1 uncultured Chthoniobacterales bacterium
CCGCCGCGCGTGGCGGGGCCCCCGCCCGCCGCCCCCGCCGCGGGCCCGCCTTGCCGCGCCCCTCGCCGCCGGCGAGGCTTCCGTCAAGACGTTGGCCCAACCCTTCCGCATGAGCCTCCCGGCCGTCTCCAAACACCTCCGCGTGCTGGAGCGCAGCGGGTTGATCGCGCGCGGGCGCGACGCCCAGTGGCGTCCCTGCCGCCTAGAGGCCGGCGGCATGAAGGCCGCCGCCGATTGGCTGGAAGAGTACCGGCGTTACTGGGAGGGGAGTTTTGAGCGCTTGGACGACCTCTTGGCCCAAATGAAAACCGAGGAGAAAAAGCCGTGAACCCGGCCCCAGACGTTCCGAAAGAAGCCGCCGCCGATCGCGAACTCGTCATCACCCGCGTCTTCGACGCTCCGCGCCACCTCGTCTACGAGGCGTGGACGAAAAAAGCGCACCTCGACCGCTGGTGCATGCCAAAGGATTTCACCCTCGTCGACACCGACGGCGACGTGCGCCCGGGCGGCGCTTGGTACTCCCAGATGCGCGCGCCCAACGGTGAGGAATACCGCGCCGCAGGGCATTACCAAGAGGTCGTGGAAAACGAATTGCTGAGTTTCACTCACGCTTGGGACGGCGACGACGGGGAACCCGAGCACGTCACCTTGGTGACGGTCCGCTTCACCGACGAAGCGGACGGCAAGACGCGGATGCACTTCAGGCAGGCGACTTTCCGGTCAACGGAATCCTGCGACGGTCACCGCGAGGTCCCGCTGTGCCGACGGGTGTAACTCAGAAACCAGAGATGAAAAATCCGAAACCCGCGACCTCTTCCCGTCGTGTCCTTCTGTTCAGAATCGCGGAACCCGGAACCCGGAACTTTCCGTTTGCGCCGCGCGCCCTTTCTGCTTAAATCCCACACCGACCAACCCGGAGGGCTAATATGATCGAGCACTTCTTCTCTGTAGACGCCGCTCGCGCCGTGAACCCGGGGATGTTTGTCGGGTCCGTTCGTTAGGTCCGGCGCACCGGACCTTCCCCTTCCCGCTGGGACTGTTCCCGGCCGTCGTGGACCGACCCGCGACGGGCGGCGGTCGCCGACCCCACCGTCGTCTACCTATGGCAACCACTGACTAACCTTGAGGCGCGTGCCCGTATGCCCGCAACTGACAACGAAACCTTCACACGTTACTTAAATCAGCCCAGCGCCTTGCCGGCGGAGTTGCGGTCCCGCATGGAAACGGCTTGCCACCGGGAGAAGGTGGAGCTCTATGCGTTGGCCGACCTTGACGCGTCGCTGCGCCTGACGCAAACGTGGGTGGGCCTTTCGCGTCACCACCTCGTCATCGTGAAAGTGGCTGACGCCACGTCGGACGAACGCGTGAGGGTTGTGCGGCGCGCCGCGGTGCGCGACTTGGTCGAATCGCCCGGCTTGAGCTGCACCACGCTGCGAATCTACACGGAGGCCGGCGACCGGCCGTTCGTGACGTTGCGCTACACGCACCGGCAACGGCGCGCCTTGGGTTTGCTGCAGTGGGTGTTGCAACGGCAAGTGGAAGGCGAGGCGCTCGAGCTGCCGCCCAACGACGTCGATGCCGGTTACGCGCGCGCCGTGCTTCATCCGGTCCGCGAAGCGCAGGCTTCGGTGCGCCCCAACCGCCTAGCGGTTGTCTGGCGCCTCTTGGGTTATCTCCGGCCATACCGCGGACAACTGCTCCTCGGCATGGGCGGCGCAACCGTCATGACCTTGGCC
>CAXUNV010000015.1:1794-20390 GCA_964252355.1 uncultured Chthoniobacterales bacterium
CCTGGCCCGCCTAGTGCCGCCTTTCCTGACCGGCAAACTGCTCGACGACACCGTGCGCCCGCTCCAAGACGGCCGGCTTGCGCCCGACGCGGCGTGGCGCTTGGCCTTGACGCTCCTCGGCGGGTTGGTTGCGGCCCTCGTCACTCAGGAAATCGCGGCGTGGGTGCGGCTCCGGACCATGGCCGTGTTGGGCGAGCACGTCGCGCGCGACCTGCGCACCGAGATGTACGAACACCTGCACACCCTCAGCGTCTCGTTCTTCTCCAGCAAACAGACCGGCGGCATCATCAACCGGGTAGGTTCCGACAGCGACCGGATCTGGGATTTCATCGCGTTCGGCGTGGTGGAGCTTTCGCTTTCGACCCTGCTGTTGGCGGGTTTGAGCGCGGTCTTGTTGGCGCTCGATTGGCGGCTCGGCCTGCTGATGACGGTGCCGCTGCCGTTGGTGCTCTGGCTGATCATCCACCACGGTCAGCGGATGCACGGGGCGTTTCTGCGCGCTTGGCGCAAATGGTCCCACCTCACGGACGCGCTCTCGGACACGGTGCCCGGCATCCGGGTGGTGAAGGCGTTCGACGCGGCCGAACACGAGAAGCGGAAGTTTGAGGAAAGGAACGTCGGCTTCACCGACACCTGCTTCGGCATCCACGACATCTGGACGGGGTTCTGGCCCGTGTTGATGCTGCTGGTGCACGCGATGACGGTGGCGGTTTGGTGCTTCGCGTTGCCCCGCCTCCTGCACCGGCCGGCGGGCGACCTGTCGGTTGGTACGTTCGTCTCGCTCCTGCTCTACATGAGCATGTACCTCTACCCGATCGAGATCTTTGGGCAGATGACACGCCTCATCAACCGGTCGCTCAGTTCCGCCCACCGCATCTTCGACCTGCTCGACACCGAGCCGCAGGGTCGGGATAAGGTTGGCACCGCCGTGCTGCGGCCGTTGCGCGGGTGCATCGAATTCGAAAACGTGAGCTTCGGCTATGATCCGGTCAGGCCGGTGGTGCGGAACGTGTCGTTCAGCGTGGCACCGGGCGAACTGGTCGGTTTGGTCGGGCCTTCCGGTTCCGGCAAGACCACGTTGGTCAACCTTTTGGTCCGTTTTTACGACGTCACTTCGGGCACGATCCGGGTGGACGGCGTGCCGCTGGCCGATTTGGAGATGGGCAGTTACCGGCGGCAGGTGGGGATGGTGCTCCAAGACGCTTTCCTGTTCCACGGGTCCATCGCGGAGAACATCCGGTACGGCTTGCCCGACGCGGCGACCGAAGCGGTGGTGGGCGCAGCGCGCGGCGCCAACGCGCACGACTTCATCTGCCGGCTGCCGCACGGTTACGACACGGTGGTGGGCGAACGCGGCCACACGTTGTCGGGAGGCGAACGCCAACGGATCTCGATCGCCCGCGCCATCCTGCACGACCCGCGCATACTCATCTTGGACGAGGCGACCAGCGCCGTCGACACGGAGACGGAGTTCAAGATCCAAGAGGCGCTGGATCGCTTGGTGGCCGGACGGACGGTCTTCGCGATCGCGCACCGGCTCTCGACCCTGCGGCGCGCTTCGCGGCTCTTGGTGATGAAGGAGGGCCGTTTGGTGGAGGAGGGAACGCACGCGGAACTGTTGCGCCGGCCGGACGGCCTTTACCGGCGCCTGCACGAGCTGCAGGTGCGCATGCACGAGGGGGAATGATGAAAACGATGACGACGACGACGCAACCGCAGGGCGAGGCGAGTTCGCCCGATTTCGAACTGAGGATCGACGGCAGCGCCTGCCTTATGCTCATGCGGGACGGGGAAGCGATCGCGGTACGGCCGGTGCCGTGCTTCCCTTGGTCTGAGCCGGGCGGCATGGTGTCGCTTCGCTCAACCGCGGACGGCGAGGAAGTGGCGTTTTTACAGGACAACCAACGCCTGAACGGGCCGTCGCAGGAGGCGCTCTGGAAAGCCTTGCGCGAAGCCCGGTTCACGTTTGCGGTCCGGCGCATCCTGGCGGTGCGCGACGAACTCGAGCTGCGGGTTTGGGAGGTGGAAACCGAACAAGGTTTCCGCAAGTTTCAAACCAAGCTCGACGATTGGCCCCGGCCCGTGCAAGGCGGCGCTTCGGTGATCCGGGACTTGGCGGGCGACCTTTACACCGTCCGTGACCCGGAGAGCTTGGACGCGCGGAGCCGGCGACTTTTTTGGGCGTTCAACGGGTAAGAAAGTTTCGAGTTTCGGGTTCTGCGTTCCGGGTTCCGCGTGGGAGGAATCGAACAGAAGGAGACGGAGGAGACGGAGGAGACGAAGGAGACGAAGGAGACGAAGGAAAGAGGAGAGTGGGGCTGCTACTGATCTGCTAAAGGTAGGGCAAAGCGAGTCATGCGAGGTGCCGCCGGCGTGCAAGGGACGTGGGAGCCGGCTGCGAGTCGCCGCCGGGCCCGCACCAGCACGGAGCGGTTTCGGAAACGGGCGGGACGCCCGCGCTCCCCTGAACGAACCAAAGACCGGGGACCCGCAACGCTTTGCCTCCTCCATTTGGCGGAGATTGGATCCGGCTGACGTGCCGCGTGCCGGTGCGGATCGATCATGTCGGCTTGGTCCAGGCTGCCTGGCCTTTGCCGGCGCCCGCCGCGCCTGGGCCGAGGGCGGCGTGACTTGGGACCGAGCGGACCGGGCGGGAGGGGGAGGGTGTGGTTTGGGCCGGTTTCGCGGGCGACCCGGTGGGGCGAAGACCCGGACGGCCCCCAAGAGCCGCCACCGGCAAAAGATGGCTGCCGGGCGGTCTGAGCCGGGCTGCAAACGACCTTTCCGGCGGTTTGCGGGGTCATTCCTCACCGGCTCAGACCAGTCGGCGGCTGTCAACCGAGACGGCCGCCCGGCTTTGCCGCCTGGGTCTTCGCCCCACCGGGTCGCCCGCGAGGTCGCGCTCGCGACCATTTGCGATTTTCCATTTGCGAGGCGCGCCGCGCCCGGTGCATGGACGGTTCGCGTGATCCGGAACCTTTTCATCCTTGGCAGACGCGCCGTCGTCCTGATCTTTTTGTTGACCGGTGCCCGCGTCGGGGTCACGGCCGGGGCGGACCCGTCGCCGAGCCCGGCAGCTTCCGACGGATCTGCCAACGGGTTCCACACCCCCACGGAGGGGTTCGACTACGATCGGCGGGTCGTGATGATCCCGATGCGGGATGGGGTCAAGCTGCACACGGTGATCTTGGTTCCGCGGGGTGCCCGGCGCGCGCCGATCCTGCTTACCCGCACGCCGTACAATGCCGAGGAACGCGGCGGCAAGGAACCGAGCAGCCACCTTGCCGCGTTGCTGGGGAGCGCAGACGTGGCCGACGAGTTGGTGACGCAGGAGGGTTACATCCGGGTGCTTCAAGACGTCCGGGGCAAGCACGGCTCGGAAGGTGATTACGTGATGACGCGCCCGCTGGCCGGTCCGGGGAATCCAACCCCGGTCGACCACGCCACCGACGCCTATGACACGGTCGATTGGTTGGTGAGAAACGTTCCAGAAACCAACGGCAAAGTCGGCATCCTGGGAATCTCCTACGACGGTTTCACTTCGTTGATGGCGCTCTTCCACCCGCATCCCGCGTTGCGGGCGGCGGTGCCGATCAACCCCATGGTGGACGGTTGGATGGGGGATGACTGGTTTCACCACGGCGCCTTCCGGCAAGGGTCCATCGCCTATTGGCTCTGGCAGGAATCGACCCGGGAGAGTTCCGTCAGATGGTGGTCGGACCACTACGACGAGTACACCTCGTGGTTGGCCGCCGGTTCGGTTGACGGCATGGCCCGGCGTCACGGCGTCGACCGCGTCGCCTTTTACCAAAAGGCGTTGGCGCACCCCGCCTACGACGCGTTTTGGCGAGAACAAGCGGTGGACGCACTCCTGGCTAAAGCGGGACTCACGGTGCCGACCATGTTGGTCCACAGCCTGTGGGATCAGGAAGACATCTTTGGCGCGCTCCGCGTCTACCGCGCGCTCCACGGGCAACCCTCGGCCGCGGGTAACCTGTTCCTGGTGCTCGGGCCCTGGTACCATCACCAGCAGCGCCTGGACGGCAGCGCCATCGGGCCGATCCGGTTTGGCAGCGACACGGCCGCCCAGTTCCGGCACGAGATGCTGCGTTCCTTCCTTGACCACTTTTTGAAAGACGACCCGCCGCCGCTGGCATTGCCGGCCGTCTCCGCGTTTGAGACCGGCACGAACCGTTGGCAGAAGTTGGCGGCGTGGCCGGCGGCCGACGGTGCGGGCGAAGTCATCCAGGCGAGCCCGCTACGTCTGGCGTCCGAGGGAAAATTGGTGCTCGGCAACGCGACGGACGAAGCCGCGGGGTTCGACGAGTACGTCTCCGACCCGGCCAAACCGGTGCCGTTCCTGCCGCGACCGATTCATCTCTCGGGCGACGAAGGCGAGCAGGAGTGGCAGACGTGGCTGGTGCGCGACGGACGCGAGTGGGCCAGCCGGACCGACGTGTTGAGCTTCGCCTCGGAGGTGTTGACGGAGCCGCTCAAAGTCTGCGGCACCCCGTGGGTTCACCTCAAGGCGTCAACCTCCGGCACCGACGGCGATTGGGTGGTAAAACTCATTGACGTCTACCCCGACGAAGTTGGGCGCGACCCGAAGCTGGGCGGATACCAACTGACGGTCTCGGGCGACATCTTTCGCGGGCGTTACCGTGCGGGGTACGACGCGCCGCAGCGCCTGCCGGCGGGCGAGCCGGTCCCGTACAGCTTCGACCTGCCGGACGTCAACCACGTGTTTTTGCCGGGTCACCGACTGATGGTTCAGGTACAGTCAAGCCTGTTCCCGTTGTACGACCGCAACCCGCAGACGTTCGTGCCCAACATCTTTTTGGCCAAACCGGAAGACTACCAAAAGGCGACCGTCCGGATCTTTCACGGCGGAACGGGCGGCAGTTATCTCGAGTTGCCGGTGGTGAAGAAGCCGTAGGGCGCCGCGCGCGGCTTCAGGGGAGTGCGGGCGTCCCGCCCGTCACCGCAGGTGCAGCCGTGCAAGACACCTCTTGCCCTACCACACCTCGCTGGGCCAAACTGCCGGATGGAGACGTACTACGCCCAGCTGGCGGCGGCGTTGGAGGAACGGCTGGCGGTCATCGGAGACGCCCAACTGCGCCAGGAGCGGCCGGATGAACATCTACGCAGGCTGCAGGCGGCGGCGGAACGGATCGACGCTTTGCAGGCTCAACTCCCGTCGCAAGCGGACCCGAGATTGCGGCATTACCTGGAGCGACAAAGCCTGACCAAAGCGTTGGATTTCCTGCGCGATCACGGTCTGGTGGTTTCCTCGCGCCGTTGAGCGGCGTTTCCTGCTTTTCCCGCCGTCCATGCGCATCGCGATCCTCGCGGACATCCATGGCAATTTGCCCGCGCTGCGGGCCGTCCTAGCCGATCTTGCCCGGGTGAAGCCCGACCAGGTGATCGTGGCCGGTGACTTTCAAAACCGTGGTCCCGAGCCTGAAGAGGTGACCCGCACGCTCTTTGAGCGGGGTTGGCCCATGCTGCGCGGCAACCATGAGGATTACGTGCTTTGGCAAAGCGAAGGGCTGAACGTCCCCGACGTCTTGGATCACTACAGCTGGTTGCCCGCCCGGTGGACGGCGGGCGTGACCCGGGAATGGTTGGGCAGGGTCCGGGCGTTGCCTATCGCCGTGACGATCCCAAGCCCGACGGGCCCCCCGGTGCTCGTGGCGCACGGT
This sequence comes from uncultured Chthoniobacterales bacterium, assembly GCA_964252355.1. GTDB lineage: Bacteria > Verrucomicrobiota > Verrucomicrobiia > Chthoniobacterales > JAFAMB01 > CAXUNV01. The sequence continues at coordinate 7,497 of CAXUNV010000015.1, forward strand.
TCGCCCCGTTCCAACTCGGAAGGCGTGTTTCCGTCCACGCCGGATGACACCGTGCGAAGCATGCTGGGTGGTTCAGCTCCAGCGGTGTTTTGCTGCGGACATTCCCACTTGCCGCTCATCCGGTACGTGGACGGGACGCTGACGTTCAACGTCGGTTCCGTCGGCTTTCCTTTCGACGGCGACCAGCGCGCCGCCTACGGCCTCATCGAGTTGACCGAGGGCGGGTGGGAAGCGGAACTGCGGCGGGTGCCGTACGTGGTGGAGGAGACCCTGGAAGTTTTCACGCGGACCGATTTCCCCAAGCGGATCGGCCCCTTGGCAGGCGTCATCCGGCGCGAGTTGGAGAGCGCGCGACCGCACCTCACCGCCTTTTGCGAATTTTACGGACCGCTGCTGCGGGCCGGCGAACTGACGGTCTTCGATGCCGTCGACGCCTACTTGGCCACGCCACAGCAGGACATTGAGGAACGGTTCTTGGAAAGGCGGCGCCGACGGCACAACGTCCAGCCCGCTTCGCCGTAGTCGGCGGCGGGGGGACGGCCAAGGCGCCGGCTTGGCGGGAAAAAAACGGGCGCGGGCTTTAGCACCCGCGCCCTCCAATCATCTGTGTTCCGCCGGCCGAAGCCGTCGGTTACAGTTTTGTGTCTGGGTCGGCCACCCGCCCGGTCCGGGTCGCGTCGTCCGCGGTTCGAAGCCGCGTGGTTGCATCATCTCGTACGACTTCCACGTCCTCTTTGGAGACGGTGTCGGAAACGACTTGGCGTTCCACTTCTTCGGTCTTGCGCACGCGGACCGCGCCCGTGACTTGCGTCTCTTTTTGGACGACGGCTTCCTCGGCGTGCAACGGCACCTCCAGGGTCTGCTCGGTGAAGGCTTCCCCGGTCCGCGCGCCCGCCTGCACTTGGTCGGCCGGCACGCGCTCGATCACGACGTCCTCACGACGCAACTCGACTGGCACGCTGACCTGCTCGGTGTGGACCACCTTGTGGACGTGGACTTGGCCGGTTTCGACCTCGCGCTTGCCCACCCGGAGGCGTTCCTCGTGCAGGAGGATGCGGATCTCTTCGGCTGCTCGGCCGTACGCCGCGCGTGCGGCCGGTTGGGCGTGCTCCCACTCGACGCTCTTCTCGTCCCGCACGCGGGCGTAGTCGCCCTTCAAACGTTCGTCGAGTTGTTCACCTTGCAGCTCGTGCCCGTGCGTCTTGGCGCCTGCGGCACCCGAGCGGTAGGCCGCGCGGTAACGCTCGAATTCATCGCCGGTCTTGGCGTAAGGTTGTTGGGCGTGGTTCTCGCGCCAGTACTCGTCGTGTGCCGAGAGGTCCACCCCCACGTCCCCGCCAGGGCGACCGGCCCCTTGCCTCAACGCGTCCTGCTCGGCCTGACCCGCCCCTGCGCCCAGGTCAGCTCTGCTGCCTGGGATGTTTGATTCGTCTTGCTGTGACATGGTGTTGTTGATGTTCCGTTTGTCAGGCAGCCGTCAGCCCTCTCGCCGACCGCGCCCCATTTTGTTCGCGAATGGTCGGGCGAACGGCTGTTTTTGCGCGCAACCAGAGGGCGCTTGCCGGTCGGGAACGCCTTCTCGGCGTCTCTGGCGATGCTACTTACCTGGGCTACGGTGCGCGATGGCTGAACTTTTGGTCTTGGGATCGGCAGCGGGTTACCCCTGTCCGCAAACCGGGCATTCCTCCTGCCTGCTTACCTGGGATGGACGATCGATCCTGATCGACGCCGGCGAACCATGCAGCCGGACGCTGGCGGAGCACGGTTTGGGCCCAGGTGCATTGGAGGCCGTCTTCCTGACGCACGGCCACGCGGACCACACCGGCGGTTTGCCCATGCTTCTCCAGACGGCGATCATTCTGAAACGCCACCAACCGCTGACGATCGTTTTGCCCGAGGAGCTGATCGCCCCGTTGCAGCGGTGGCTGGAGGCGACCTACCTCGGTCCTTCCCTGGCCACTTTCCCCATCCATTTCGTCCCTTGGGAGGCGCAGGAGACGTTCGAGGGGTTTGGGCTGAGCGTCCGGCCGTGGCCCACCCGGCATCTGGAATACTTGCGGGCTTCAAGCGCACTGCCGTTGCACGCGTTCAGCTTGCGCATCACCCCGGTTTCGGGTGGGGGGGCCGTCGTCTTTTCGGGCGACTTGGCCGGCCCAGAAGATTTGGACGGACCGTTGACTGAACCGGCCGAACTGCTGGTGTGTGAGTTGGCGCATTTCGAACCGGAACACTTGTTTAGGTACTTGGCCAAACAGGCCCCGATCCGCCGGCTGTTGCTGACGCACCTGGCCTTGCGCTGGCTCGACCGGAAAGCGGAGTTGGTGGAGCGCGCGCGCGCGGCGTTGCCCCAGACGGAGACGCTTGTCGCCGAGGACGGTTTGCGGGTGGCGTGGTGAGCGCGCTGCGCGCGCGGTTCCCGGTTGGCGGTTGGCAGTTCCCGGTTGCCGGCGGGACCTTGCCGGTGACCCGGTGGGGCAGGCGCTGCGCGCATCGCCCATCGCAGATGACAGACGGCAAAACGGGCGGACGGTTCCCCGGTGAAGACGCCGGTAGGGCGGTGAGCCGGCGCGGGCAACCCTCACGGCCGGCACCCACCGTGGCTCGCGCTCGGCGGCGGGTCCTTGCGTCGTCTTGCCCCACCCCCGCTCCAGCGTGCGTCGGACCCAAATAAATAACACAATAGTATAAAGTTGCTTAAATGCGGGATGAGATGTCAATCTCCATGCCGTGACCGAAGCCGAGGCGACCATCGGCCCCGTGGTGCGGTGGCGGCGCGTCCGCTTCCCTTGCCTCGGGTTGCTGCTGGCCGCCTTGGCCGGCATCGTCCTCGCGGACCGCTGCCCTGAGCTTTGGCCGGGTTGGTTGACCCTCGCTGCCCTCTTCGTCGCGGCCGCCTGCTTTTGGCAGCGCTCGCTCCTCGTCGCAGGCGCGGTTCTCGCCTTTTTCGGCTTCTGGCATGGCCTGCGCATTTGCGACGATCCCGGGCGCCTTTTCGCCGAAGCGCCAGACGTCGAGGCGCACGTCCACATCATCCGTTGCCGAGTCGTTGCGGAACCCGTGCCCAGCCGTTCGTGGCAAGGGCGCCAGCACGGACGCTTCACTGGTGACGTGCTGCAAGTCGACGGCGGGGAGGCGCGGCTTCGCGCCCTGTTCCAATTGCCCAGTGCAGATTTTCATGCCGGCGACGTGCTGGAACTCTCCGGCCGCTTTTCCCGGCCCGAACGGGCGCGCAACCCCGGCGAGGTAGACTGGCGAGAGTATTACGCCCGGCGACGCGTTTACCTGCGCTTCACGGCCCAGGGCGGTTTGCCGGAGCTGATTTCGCGCCCGGCCGCCTCGGTCACCGGTGGCTTGCGCTCGGTCCGGCGATGGTTTGACGCGAGCCTCACGCGCGGGGTGGAAGACGACCCGGAAGTCTGCGCCTTGCTACGCGGCATCATGTTCGGCGACCGCACGGGCATGAGCCCGGAACTCTTGGACCTGCTGGACCGGACCGGCACCCTGCACCTCTTCGTCGTGGACGGGCTCAAGGTCGCGCTCGTCGCCGGCCTTAGCTGGGCCTGCGTCCGGGTCGGCGGGCTCGGTCGGCGGGGCGGGGCGGCAGCGCTCGGGTTCTGCTTGTTCGGTTACGGCCTGCTCACCGGGTGGACGGCGTCGGGTTTGCGCGCCGGGGGCATGTGCCTGCTGGCGGTTTTCGGGGTGTCGCTGGAGCGGCCGTTGCCGGCCTTGAACGCTTTGGGGGCGGTTGGGTTTGTCCTGCTTCTCGCCGAGCCGCAACAGGCGTTCGAGGTCGGGTTTCAGCTTTCGTTCTTGGTGGTCGGTGCCGTGCTGGTGGCGGTGCGTCCGCTGAGCGCTTGGCTGGTTCAACCCTTCCAACCGGACCCGTTCCTCCCGGCGGGGCTGGTTCAGCCGGCGCAGCGCGCGTGGAACCGTTTTGGGCATCACCTCTGCGAACTGGTGGCGGTATCGGTCGTCTGCTGGGCCGCGTCCCTGCCGATTGCCATCGAGGTATTTCATCGGGTGTCGCTGGGCGGCATCCTTTACAACGTGTTGGTGGTGCCCCTCGGCTCCCTCATGCTCCTCACCGGGGCGGCGTCTTTGGCATTGGGCGTGGTCTGGTCAGTCCTGGGAGGCTGCTTGAACAACTTCAACTGGTTGTTGGCGCAACTTTTCCTGACCATCCTGCGCACCACCTACGCGTTGCCCTGTGACGCCCTGAACGTGAGCTCCGCACGGGCGGCACCGCTGGAATGCACGCTGCTGGCCGTGGGCCGCACTCCGGTGTTCCACGTCCGCGACGGTTTCCACGATGCCTTGCTCAACGTCGGCACGCCGTCGCGTTGGCGAGGTACGGTCGCACCCTACTTGCGGCGGTGCGGCATCAATCAGCTCGGGGCAATTTTCTACCATGGCGTGACGCCGCCTAACCCGGTGTGGCTCGCAGGGGCGCTGCACGATTTCCAAGTCGGGACACCGCTGGCCGGGCGTGGGGCAGAGGCCGTGAGTGCCGTGGAGCACCTGGGGCCAGACGCCACGTTGGAGCGGGTCGATCCGGCGACCGCCGGACGACGGGGACGCTCCGGCGACCTGGGTCCGCTGGTGTTTTGCCTGCGCGGGTTCCGCGTGGGCTGGTACCCGGCGAGCGCCGTCGCCGCCTTGCCCAAAGCGCCGGGTCCTTTGGACGTGCTGGTGGTCACCCGGGCCCGGACGGCGGGTGCCCGCCGCCTCACCGCACTCACCGGGGCGCGGCTCGTCGTCTCGTTGGAAGGCGACGAAGTCATGCCTCCACCTGGCGACCTGGGCCCGCCCGTTTGGTTTGCAAAAAGGACGGGTGGTCTGCGGTTCTGTCCCGGGGAGGATCGCCTGCAGGTGACGGGTTGGTGCGCCGGGAGTTTGGAACTGCCTCGGAGGAATTAGCGCGCGGCGCGCACCGCAAATCAAAGATGACGTATGGCATAGAAAAAGAGGAAAACTTCCCGGCGAAGGCCGCCGGCGCTGGTCCCCTGCATGCGACGCAGGGAGCGCGGACGCCTCGTCTGTGACCAGAGGTGCGGCCACCACCTTGGCTCCGGCTTGGCGGCGCCTCGCCAAACAGCTCTTGCCCTACCAATCTTTTGGTAAGGATGCTAGCCCGCCTTGGCGAGTCGCAAGCGGTAGACCGGCAAGCCTTGGGCGGCAAAACGCTCGCCAAAATCGGTGGTGGGGTATGGGTCCGCCGGCCATTCCGCCGGAATCATCCCCGTTTCCGCCGCGTGCTTTTGGATCCAACGGAAGTAGTCGGCGTGATCGGTTTGGATCAAGAGGTCACCGCCGGGCACCAAGGCGCGGTGGACCGCGCCCAAGAACTCGTCGCCCACCACGCGCCGACGGTGGTGCCGCCGCTTCGGCCAGGGGTCTGGAAACGACAGGTGAAAACGTGTGACGCCTTCCTCGGGCAGGAGCCGGCAGACTGCGTCCTCGATCTCTTCCCGAAGCACCCGCAGGTTCCTTAAGCCGAGTGCGAACGCTTTGCGCCGCGTTTTGCGCACCCGACCCAGCAGGCGTTCCACCCCGAGAAAATTGCGCTCGGGGAAACGTTCGGCGGCCGCCACCAGAAAACCCCCGGAACCAGAACCAAGGTCCACTTCGACGGGAAGTGCCGCGGCAAACAGGTCCTCGAAAACCAACCGCGCAGTGGCGTCGACCTCAAGAAACACCTCCAAGCTGGCATCTGGCCCGAGGTCGCGCTGGAGAAGCACACCTCGCTCGGGCACAGGCGTTCCGGTTGGTGGCGCGGCGTGACGGTCCGCCGGGATCACGGTTGGGCGTAGAAAGGATTGTGGCGCTTCTCTTCCGCCACGGTCGTGAGCGGGCCGTGACCAGGGCAAATGACCGTGGTGTCCGGGAGTGTGAGCACCTTTTCACGGTTGTTGCGCAGCGCTTGGTCGAAGCCATTCGGCGCACCCCCCATCGAGCCCGCGAAAAGGGAATCGCCGACCACGGCCACCGGCACGGCCAAACCTTCCACGACGTACGTGGTTCCTCCTGCCGAATGGCCGTTGGTCAGCAGGGCGCGCACGGTCAGCCGGCCCACCGTAAAGACTCCGCCTTCCGCGACCGGCTCCGCATCCGGCAAGGTCTCCTTGGCGGGAACGACCACCGGCGCTCCCGTCTCGCGCCGGATCCGGTCGAGTTCGGCGACGTGATCCTCGTGCGTGTGGGTGATGAACACCCGCCGAACGCGCAGGTTTCGGCTGCGGAGGAAGTGCAAGAGCTCCGTCGCGTCGGCGCCGGTGTCGAAGACGGCCGCCTCGGCGCCGTCGGGTTCATAAACGACGTAGGCGTTGACCGTCATGTCGAGGAGCTCGGAGTTGAACTGGGCTAGGCCGTCCAGCGTGACCTCGCCCGGCGCCCAACTCCCCTCGTGACTTTGCCAAAGCGCGTCCGGTTGCAGCCCGAGGGCGGCGGCGAGGCCGGCGCACTCTTCGCGCGAGCCGCTTCCGCCTTTCAGGCGCGCGAGCGCGTCGGTCGACAAGCCGGCGCGCACCGCCAGGGTGGGATCGTCGAGCTTGAGGCCGCGTTGCGCTTTGCCTACGATGTCTTCAAATCGGTCTTCCAACGGGATTTTCATGCGTTTGGGCCTGCGTTGTCAGGCAGAGGTCTTCTCCAACGTCCAGACTTGACCGTCCTCGACGCGGCGCACGATCACTTGGCGCGGACGGATGTCGATCACCCGGTAAGTGTGCTCGGGATCGCCCGGAATCTTGAAGTCTTGGTCCAACCCGACTTGCAGCGTCTGTTCGCCTTGGGGGAACCGGAGCGTCACCGATGCACCTTTCTGGCGTGCGGGGATGCCTTTCACCAACGCCAACGTCTCACCGGTTTTTGCCTGCCGGAGACGCACCCGCGAGGCGTCGACGGGGTTGCCGTCTTTGTCGCTGACGTTCCGCGGTTCGACGTCCACCACCCGGTAATCCAGGCCGCGAAGTTGGTCACCCACGCCTACGGTGTAATGCGCGCCGTCTTCGGCCACGAGGTGGGCCTTCTTACCTTCCACGTCGGTGAGCGTCACCGGCAAAAAGTTCTCGTGAATTTCGGTGACGGTGATCAAGGAACGCAACGAGGTCCGTCCGCCCGTCGTGGCCACCGTGGACTCGCCGCCCGCCTTAGTAGAGGTCGACCCGGCCGCCGGGGGCGGTCCGGGACCGGCCAGGAGATCCTCGTCGGAAGTGGTGGGTGGCGGGCCGATGAGGGGTGGCACGGGACCGTCGGCAGCTTTCGCCGTGCGTTCCTCTGGCACGACGGGTGACGACGCCTGGGCAGAGGCGGGCGGCGGCGCCGGCGAAGAACCGCGGAGCTTGCGATCCGCGGCCAGTGGCGGCGCGTTCCGCAGGAGCGCGACGACGTCGCCGAAACCTTTGGCGCCGGCCAACGTCTCGGCGTTATCCCCGGCGGTGTCCGTCAGCGCGGGATCCGCCCCGGCATCCAGCAAGGTCTTGACCACGTCGCGAAAACCTTTGCTCGCGGCCAGCATCAACGGGGTGTGCCGGTCTTCCGAACGCGTGTCCGGTTCGGCGCCGTAATCGAGCAGCACTTTGACGGTGTCGTTAAAGCCGAGCAGGGAAGCCAACAAGAGGCCGCGGTTGACCTCCTGACGGTCGCGTTCCGCCAACACCCCGACGCAGGAAGCCCGGTTCCGATAGATCGCTTTGAGCAGTGCGCTCCAGCCGTTCACGTCTTGGAGCGTCGGATCGGCTTTTCGGTCCAACAATAAACGCAAGGCGTCCACCGCGTCGTTTTCCGCCGCCGCCATCAAGGCGGTCTGGCCGCCTTTGGCGGGCGCGTTCGGGTTGGCTTTGTGGTCGAGCAAAAATCGTAACGCCTCTACCCGGCCGTGTCCCGCCGCCGCGACCAGGGCGTTCTCGCCATTGGATGCGGTCGCGTTGAGGTCGATGCCCGCCTCGGCGTACAGTCCCAACGCCTTGAGGTCACCCGTGCTGGCCGAGCGCACCAAGTCATCGGCCGTCGGTTTCAGGTTGAGCCGTCCCAGTTCTTGCACCGCTTGCTCTTTGGAACGGGAGCAGCCGGCCAGCAGGGCCACGCTCAAGAGAAGGCATCCTGCGAGGGCGCACCGCCTAAACCAACACGTTGCGCCCCGGCCGCACGATACGCCGGCCGGGCGGGTGAAGAACCTTTTGCCGTTCATCACGCGAAAACCGGTTCAGAGCCGTTCCTGGCCACTGGCCGGCGCAGACGGAAGATGTGCGCCGGACGACCCTGCGGGGTCAGCATCACGTAATTGCGCCGACCGCGCCAGACGAACCGTTCGCCGGTCAACAGGTCATGAACCTGGTAGGGATCATTCTCGGAGAGGCCGAAAAGGTCGACCGGCACGGAGGCAGACCCGCTCTGCGCGTTGTACGGGTCGAGGGTCACGAAGATGAGGATGACCTCGTCGCCGGCGGAAGTGGCTTTGGAGTAAAAGAGGATCTGCTCGTTGTCGATTTGGTGGAAGCGAAGGTTGTCGTACTCCTGCAACGCCCGATGGCCGTGCCGGATGCCGTTGAGACGGGTAAGGTAATCTTTGATGTTCCCGGGCGCATCCCAGTCCCGTTCTTTAAACTGGTACTTTTCCGAATTGAGGTACTCCTCCCGACCGGGGACGGGAACGTTCTCGCACAGTTCAAACCCGCTGTAGATGCCGTACACACTGCTCAACGTGGAGGCCAGGACCGCCCGAATGAGGAAGGCCGCGCGACCGCCGGTTTGCAGGAACGTCGGTAGAATATCCGGGGTGTTGGTAAAGAAGTTACCCCGGAAATAGTAGCGCATTTCGCTTTGCGTCAGTTCCGTCAGGTATTCCGTCAACTCCCACTTCGTGTTGCGCCAAGTGAAATACGTGTAGGACTGGGTAAACCCGGCCTTGGCCAGCGCCCGCATCATCTTGGGCCGGGTAAAGGCTTCAGATAGGAAGATGGCTTCCGGGTAGTCGCGTTGAATTTCGGCGATTAACCATTCCCAAAACGCGACCGGTTTGGTGTGCGGGTTGTCGACGCGGAAGGTCAGCACCTTGTGCTCGCACCAGAACCGAACCACGTCGCGAAGCTCTCTCCAAAGGTTGCGCCAGTCTGGGTTGTAGTAGTTGAGCGGGTAAACGTCTTCGTACTTTTTGGGCGGGTTTTCGGCGTATTTGATGCTGCCGTCGGGGCGGTGGAAAAACCAGTCCGGATGCTCTTTGACGTAAGGATGGTCGGGTGAGCAGTTCAGCGCGAAATCAAGGGCTACCTCCATGCCGCGCTGGCGGATCTGCCCAACTAACCAATCGAAATCTTCCAGCGTCCCTAACTGCGGCTCGACGTCCCGGTGACCTCCGGCGGGACCACCGATGGCGTAAGGCACGCCCGGGTCGCCCGGCTCGCTGGTGACCGAGTTGTTCTTCCCTTTGCGTTTGGTGAAGCCGATGGGGTGGATCGGTGGGAAGTAGATCACGTCGAAACCCATGGCTTTGGCATCGTCGACCCGGGGTAGGCAGTCGCGGAACTTGGAGCCGGCGTTCGCCTTGCCTTCCGCGGAACGGGGAAAGAACTCGTACCAAGCCGCAAATCGGGCGGCCGGCCGGTCGACGGTGACCTTAAGGTAAGGCTGATACTCGGTGCCGAAGGTTTTGTCCGGCCAGGTGCTCATCAAGCCGACGAACGTCTCGTCCTTGGCCAGGGCGGCCCCGGCCGCGGCATCGCCTGCGCGCAGGGCCTTGGCAAACCTCAGCAGCGTTTCGCGGTCGGCGGCGGATTGGGCGCGGTGCGCGGAATGCTCGGCGAGCTGCGCACCCTCTTCGAGTTCCGTGCCGAGCTCCCGCTGGCCGGCGCCGAACTTTTTCAGGTACTCCGATTGCCACGACGCAAACTCGTCTTGGTAAGCCTCGATCGTCAGCTCGTAGGGCCGGTTCTCGGTGAAGAGGCAGCGCGCTTCCCACCGGTCGTTGACGAGCGGCGTCATCGGCGTTTCGGCCCAACGGCTCTCCCCGACGGGGCGCCACTTCAGGGTGGCGGCGGTGACCTCGTGGCCATCCTTGAAAACGTCCGCCGAGACGGTCAACGTCTCGCCGACCACGCGTTTCACCGGGAAACGTCCGCCGTCGATGCAGGGCTCGATGTTTTCGATCACCACGGTGGGCAACCGATCCAGGTTGTCTTGGGGTGCGCTCACGGGGATTCCTCTGTTTGGGGGTGTTCAGGACGGTCGGGAAGGTGGGCCGCAAAATCCGCCAGGAAACTAAAGCCGTCCACTTGAGAAGCAACCTCGCGCAGGTTGCGCATCGCCGGTCGGACGTGCCTCAAAAACTCCGGCTTGCCACGCAGCAGGCCGATGGTGCCGTAAGCGCCCAAGGCCTGCAGCAAACGCTGCAACGCGCACCGGCGGACCCTGTCGGCCCAGGCCTCGCGGCCTAGGCCACCGTCCGACCGTTCATGGTAGTAAAGGAGCAACGCCTCGCGTTCGGGAGCGGTGAACTCGACATAAGGATCGTAGAGGAGCGAAGCGACGTCGTACGCGGCCAGCCCCGGACGCATCCCTTGGAAGTCGATCAGGTGAGCCTCGCCTTCCCAGACCAGCACATTTTGGGATTGGAAATCGCGGTGCACCAATTGGAGTGGCAACCGGGCGAGGTCAGCCGCCAGCCGTTTGAGGGCTGGCGCCTCGACCAGTTCCGCCAACACGTCGGCCGGCACCCCGAAATAACGGCCGAACGCGTTGTCGAAACCGTAACGTTGTTCCCAACGGTACAACGCCTCGTCAAAGGGCGGCAGCAAGGCGAGCGCCGCGCCCGCGCCGATGGGCGTGCGGTGCAAGGTCAAAGCTTGGTCGAGCGCGCTCTGGTACAGCGTCTCGCGGGTTTCCCAAGGATCGCGGCGGTAATGCCACAGGTCGCGTTCCCCAAGGTCCTGCATCCAGATGAGGCCGTCGGCGGGTTCATGATGGTAGATGCACGGCGCGTTGACGCCGAGCCCCTCCAAAAATCGGGCCACGGAGACAAACCGGGCGTTCTCCGCCTTTTCCGGGTTGTACTTCACCAGGATGAGCGAAAAGGCATCGCCCATTTCCATCCGGTAGTATTTGCGGTCGGAACCGCCCTTCTCAAGGGCGGTGATTTCTACGGCGCTGCGTTCGTAACGAGGGAAGCGCCGTTGCGTTCTGCTGATCAGTTGCTCGGGGTTCATCAAACGAAATCTTCTGCCTGGAACGCGCCCGGAGGGACGGGTCGGCCGGCGACCACGCACCCGTCCAGCTTCGTCCCGGCCAGGAGCCGTGACCCGGCCCAAACGACGGAATCGTGCACGACCGCCTCGGGCGCAAGCTCGGCTGCGGCCGACACCCAACTTACCCCGCTGACCTTTGCCCGGACCTCGCCGGCGACCTCCTCGGGACGCCACCACGGCTCGGGCGCGACCGCCGGACGCCAAACCCCGCTCAGCAAGGCCGCGTGCACGCCCAAGTACTCCGCGCGCGTGCCGACGTTGTGCCACGCGATCCCGTCCACCCGCACCCCGCCGACGGGGTCGCCGCGCCGCAAGAGGTCCAAAAGGATGGCGACCAGCGAGCGGCGTTCCCCGGCCGGGTAACGCGCGAGCACCCCGCCTTCGATGACCAGCGCGTTGGCGTAGTCCAGGCGTTCGGGGGCGGGTTGGCCGAGCGTGGCGAGCAGATCGGTCACGCGGCCGGTTTGGGGATCGAACGCGACGGGTTCAGCCAGAGGGGTGCGCCGCAGCGCCATGGTGGCCGTGGCACCGGTGCCGCGGTGCGCCGCCGCCAAGGCGTCAAGGTCCAAGTCGGTGAGCACGTCGCCGCTCACCACCACGAGTGGATCGCGCCCGATCCAGGCCTGGGCGTTCACCAGGGCGCCCCCGGTGTCGAGCAGGGCGGGTTCATGGAACGTCGCCACCTCCAGTCCACGCGCGGTCAACTCCCGTTGGTAAGGCCTGAACGCCTCAGCCAAGTGGTGGGTGTTGAACGCCAGCCGACGCGCCCCTTGCGCGGTCAGTCCACGGACCGCAAAATCGAGCAGCGGCCGTCCCAGGATGGGCAGCAACGGCTTGGGCAAGGCGCGGGTGAGGGGGCGCAACCGCGTCCCCAAACCCGCCGCTAGGATGAAGCCTTTCTCAAGCAATTGCCAAGCTTGCCAAGGTTGCGCAGGAATGCGCAAGATCGTCCGTCAGCGGGGCGGGGGGGGCCCGCCGGTACCGGAACAGTGCAATGCAGGGATCGGGCCGGGGCCAGGGCCAGGGCCACGGCCGCGTCTCCGGCGACGGACGGAGCCTGCCCGCCGCGCTTCGCGCCGCGATGCGGGCGGAGCGTCCGCGTTCCCTGCGTCGCCCGTCGGGAACAGTTTGGCGCGCCCCGCGCTCGCCCGTCACCGGCGGGACGCCGGCGCTACGCCTGAGCCGGGATGGCGACACGGCGATCTTCCCGCCGTCTTCAAATCTTGGCAATCTTGGGCAATCGTGCGCAATCTTGGCAATCGCTGCCCGCCTGTCGCATGAAATTCTGGTTGTCCCTCTCCGGTTGTGTTTTGTTCGCCGCCACCGCCATCTCCGCCGCTGCCCAAGCGCCGTCCTCGCCGGTCATCACGATCCGCAAAGGGACGGCGGTTGCCGTGGAGGGGAAGCTGGCGCGGCTGCCACCGGGGTCTTGCGCGGTGACTTGGCGCTTTCCGGCGCGCTGACGCCCGCCGAAGCCGGAACCGGTACGGTGACGGTTTCGGGCAACGCTGGCGCTGGCGCGCTGAGCGCTCAAGCCACCGACCGCAACGGCGGGACCGTGTTGCAAAAGACGTACGGTGGCGATCCTCGGCGCGCCGTGCATGCCTTGACCAATGATTTGGTGGAAACGCTGACCGGGCAAAAAGGCATCGCGCTTTCC
>CAXUNV010000016.1:0-1924 GCA_964252355.1 uncultured Chthoniobacterales bacterium
GGCGGCGGCCGACCGGCTTGGGTTACGCGTGCACAACCTGCACGTCTACGCGTTGTCGACCGGCGTGAAGCTCGAACTCGATCTGGAACTGCCGGACGGGTTGACCCTGGGCGAAGCGCACCGGCAGTGCGACGCGCTCGAGGCCGCCGTCACCCGGGACTTGGCGGGTCCAGTCCGTTTGAGCGTGCATTTGGAACCGCGCGACGACCGGCCGCGACCCGCCGTCCGGCCCGACGCTGCCCGGGCCCGGGTCGAGGCCGCGCTTTGCCAATTGGGGGCGGACGACGCGGCCGAAGTCGGCGACGTACTCATGACCGACGACGGTTGGGTGGTGACGGTGCGTCAGCGTTTTCCCGAAAAGGTAGGCCTCCGGGAGGCGCACGAAGCGATGGCCGGCTTGGAAGGGGCGTTGCGCGCCGCGGTACCCGAAGTGATCCGGGTACACGTCGACCCGGAGGTGGAAGGGGAGGGCAAGGGGGGTTAGCGTGACCGGGCGCGATCGAGCGGGAGCGGGCGGGAAGGTAGGGCACGGGATGGTAGGCGCAACGCCGACGGCAGTTGCCGCTGCTGCTGCGGCGGAGCGGACGACGGGTATGGTGCCGCGCATGGTGCGGCGCTTCCGGATTGGTGCATCGCATTTTGTCTACGAAGCACGGTTTCGCAAAGGCGCTGCGGTGGTGATCCGCATGGGTTTACCAGATCAACGTGGCGTGATGGCCGACGGCCTGCGGCTCGCGCGTACGCTCCGCGTCCTTGGGGTGCCCCTTCCAGAGGTGTTCATGGATGGGTTGGACCAGCCGTGGCCATGGGTCGCCATGGGTCGGTTAGCCGGCACGGATTTGGGTGGGGTGATGGCGTCTTTGTCCGACCGCCAATTGCGCGGCGTGGCGACGAGGGTGAACGCGGCGCAGTTGAGCGCTTCAGCATTTGGCTCGGCAGGACGTTACGGTTACGCCACTGCCGCTGGCGCGGCGCCTCACGCGTCTTGGTCCGGTGTGTTGGATGCCAACCTCCTTCGCTCGGCCAGGCGCCTGACCTCGGCTGGGTCGTTTGACCTGAGCGTCGTTTCAACCGTCGCCGGCTTGGTTCATCGGAGAAGATGCGAGCTGGACGCGTTGCCAGCGGTGCAGTTCTTACACGACACGACCACGCGTAACGTCATCGTGAGACGGCGGGGTCACTTTTCAGGGATCGTGGACGTCGACGACCTTTGTTTTGGCGATCCCCGGTTCGCCCCTGCCCTAACCCTGGCTGTGCTTTTGGCTTACGGCGGACCTGCCAGGTACGTAGAAACTTGGATGGACGTCGCGGCGTACCGGGGGGACCGGATTTTCTGGCTTTACGTCGCCCTTTTTGCCGTCGACCTGATGTCCGAACATGGCCAACGCTTCAATGGCAACGAGATCCCCTCCAATCCGGAACGAAGAAATGGATTGTTGAACGCATTCCGGCACGCGCTGGAGCGGGCTTCGGGTTAGCCGACGCGTGAAGGGGTGCTGGCTGCCGGGTTTCGGGCGGAACCCGGACGAGCGGGTGGGCCGTTGGGCGTTTGCGGTTTTCCGCCCCGAAGGGGCAGGGAAGCCCCAGCCCAGGGCTTGCCCTGGGTAGCGCGTTGCAAAGCGAATCAGCCCTGAAAGGGCGGCAGAGGTCGGTTCGGACGCGACACCCAAAACGGGCATCCTTTCTCACGCCCTTTCAGGGCTCCCCGTCTATCCATTCCGTTCCCAGGGCAAGCCCTGGGCTTGGCTCTTTAAGCCCCTTCGGGGCGGCGACCCGCAAACCGCTGACGCCCAACGACAGCTCGGCGGCGGTGCGGCGCCGTCGCGCACCACTCGCCTGGCCTAAGGCTCCCGCTCGGTGCCGCTCGGTCGCGGGGGGGGGGGGGGGGCGGGCCCCCCCCCCCCCCCCCCCCCCGCCCCCCCCC
>CAXUNV010000016.1:1934-16105 GCA_964252355.1 uncultured Chthoniobacterales bacterium
GCTCGGTCGCGCTCGCTCCCGCTCGCTCTCCCCAATGCCCAACGGCCGCGCGTCCCGACCGCGCAGCACGGCCAAAACCTCGGCGAAGATGCTCACGGCGATTTCGGCCGGCGAATCTGCGCCGATGTCCAACCCGACCGGGGCGCGCACCCGGGCAAGTGCCGCTTCGGGTACGCCGCGCCGCCGCAACTCGTCGAAGACCCGGCGAACCTTGCGCCGGCTGCCGATCATGCCGAGGTAGCCAAGATCCCTGCCCGCCGTAGGATGGGTGAGCAACGCGTGCAACGTTTCCTGATCCATCAAATAATTTCGGTTCAGGAGCACGGCGGCATCTTCTGTCCGGAACGCGTGCCGTTCCAAAAAACCGTGCAGGGCTTCGGCCTCGTCAGTGCCGAACTTCTCCAGGTACGCCTCGCGATCTTCCAAGACCGTCACTTTAAAGCCGCAGCTGCGAGCGAGCGGCGCCAAGGCTTGCGCGCAATGCCCGGCCCCGAAAAGGTAAAGGGCCGACGGCGGCCGTTGCGGTTCGAGGAGCACCGTGGCTTCACCGCCGCAGACGGCGCCGAACGATTCGGGCGCTCCCTCTCGCAACACGTAAGTCTTTAGTTGCGTCTGGTTGATGGTGAGCGCCGCGAGGCTGTCCGCCACGACCAACGCCTCAAACTTGCCGCCACCGACCGTGCCCCGGGTGGTGCCGTCGGCCAGCACGACCATCTTCGCGCCGGGTTGCCGGGGGATGGAACCGGAGGTAGCCGCCAAGGTGACCAGCACGCAAGCTTGACCGCCGGCCAGCGCCTTCCGCAGTTCTTCGACCCAGGGAAGGGCCGACGTCTCTGCCGCTTCGGGCGACTCGCCCTCGCTCATGGGCCCGCCCCGTCTCGGCTGACCGTGCCCTGGATCCAACCTTGGGGCGACTCGGTGGGCACGAACAAGGTGTTGAGATTTTTCACCCCGAAAGGCCGTAGGTCAACGGGCAGGCAGTGGAGGTTTGGCATGGTCAGGGTGATCTCCGCGAGCTCCGGGCAGGCCTCCAGGGCGGCCGTCCCCATGGCGTGCAGGGTCGCCTGCACCGATGGGCTGGGTGCATCGGCGAACGCGTCGAGGGCCGCCCGGAGCGCGCAGGCATTGGTTTCTCCGTATGAATTCGGTGCCTGGTCGTATCGCCATTCCGCCGTGAGGGTCGTGGCGAGTAGCCGGTCGTCGGTGTCCGGCAGCGTGGCGAGGTCATCGCGCCAGAAATCGGCAAACGCCGAGCCGCCGCACTTCAACACGGTCAGGTCGCACACGCCGGATTTGACCGTGGTTCCCAGCCGGTCGGCCTCCACGGCGGCCGTCGGCACATGGTCGCCGGAGCGGAGGAAGTTGTCTGCGTGGGGATTGCCGGCCACGGACAACGGCCGCCAAACCCGTTCGGTGCTTTCGGCCGTGACGCCGCGGACGTGCGCGTAGCGCGACAGGATTTCCTCCGCCAAGCCCGTCAGGAAAGGTTCGGCGTCGTCGCCCAACCGTTCGTGCGCCCGCAGGTTGACGAGGTTCTTCAACGAATCCGTGGCCACGATCGAGCGGTTGTCGCCGGCGGTGAACGCCGGCTCGAAATCGCCGGTCAAGAGGAGCGTCACCTCGAGTTGCTTGAGCGCGTGGCCCCCGGCGCCCCGGGTTTTCTTCAGAAGGCGGATTTTGGCTTTGCCGTAACGGTTGGCGGCGAGTTTCATGGCGAGGTGCGGGGATGTGCGCGGGGCGCGAAGTTGGCGTGCGGCGTGCTCTGTTGGGGGAGCAAGATGCGGACCACCATGGCTGACCGTGACGAAGGGTTGAAGGGGCGGCGACCCTTGACTTTGGACGGGGTAAACGCGTTTGGGCAAGCGGCCTTTGTCGAACGTTTTGGCGGGACGTACGAGCACTCCCCGTGGGTCGCGGAATGGGCTTGGTTCGCCCGGCCGTTCCCCTCGGTCGACGCGCTGCATGCCGCCATGGAACGGGTCGTGGCCGCGGCCTCCGACGACGAGCGGTTCACGCTCATCTGCGCCCACCCGGAGTTGGCGGGTCGTTTGGCGCAACGCAGAGAGTTGACGGATGCCTCCGCGGCCGAGCAAGCCCAGGCCGGGCTCCACGCGCTCACCCCGGAGCTTCGGGAAACATTGGAAAATCTGAACTGGCGCTACCGGGAAAAGTTCGGGTTTCCGTTCATCATCTGCGCCCGACTTAACGACGTCGGCAGCATCTTGCAGGCGATGCGCACCCGCTTGGGTAATGGTCCGGAAACGGAGCGGCGCGCGGCCCTCGCCGAAATTTCGAAGATCGCGCGGCTGCGCTTGGCGGAGGCGATCGCTTGAGCGGCGGACGCCTTTCCACCCACGTTTTGGACGTCGCCCGAGGCTGCCCGGCAGCCGGGGTGGCGGTAACCCTGGTGCGTCTAGAGGACGGCAAGGCGACGGTCGTCCAGGCGACGGTGACGAACGCCGACGGCCGGACCGACGTGCCGCTGCTGACCGACCCGGAACCCGGCGTGTACGAACTGCGGTTTGCCGTAGGCGCATACTTTGGGCTGACCGAAGACGAGGCGTTCCTTTGGGAGGTGCCGGTCCGTTTCCGCTTGGTGGACCGAACGGCGGGCTACCACGTGCCGCTGCTGGTCACCCCTTGGGCATACCAAACTTACCGGGGGAGTTGAAGGGCCGTGACTACCAATCGGTTCTCCGTCGCTCCGGACACCAGCTTGCGGATCGAGGCCCGCCTCCGGCGGCTCGGCTTGTGCAGCGAGGAGCCGGACGCGTTGACCCGCACGTTTGGGTCACCGGCGTGGTTGCAAGCCCGGGAATTGTTGTGCGACTGGATGCTCGAGGCCGGTCTCACCGTGTCGGTGGACGGTTTTGGCAACGTGATCGGTCGTCGGTCCGGTGGGCGGCCGGGAGAGCCCGTGACGATCGTCGGTTCGCATTACGACACCGTCCGCCGGGCGGGCCGCTACGACGGCGCGCTGGGGGTGATCGTCGGCATCGAACTCGCCGCGCAGTTGCGGGACGTGCCCCTCGCCTCGACCTTGGCGGTGGTGGCTTTCGCCGAGGAGGAAGGGGTGCGCTTCAACACGGCGTACCTCGGCAGCAAAGGGTTTTGCGGCCGGCTTACCCCGGCCGATCTCTTGTGTCGCGATGACCAGGGCACGACGTTGGGCGAGGCACTCAGCGCCGGGCACGGCGGAAGGTTCGTTGCGCCGATCACCCACGGCTTGTCGGAAGGGGTGGCGGCCTACCTCGAGGTGCACCTGGAACAAGGCCCCGTGCTGGAACGGTTGGGTCAACCCTTGGGCGTGGTGACCGCGATCGCCGGCCAATCGCGGACCGAGTTCCTCTGGACCGGGCGCGCGGCGCACGCCGGCACGACGCCGATGGCAGGCCGCCGCGACGCCCTGGTCGGTGCCGCCCGGTTTGTGATCGCGGTGCAGCAAGTGGCAGGGGGCGTGCCCGGGGCGGTGGCTACGGTGGGCGAGTTGCGGGTCGATTCCGGCGTGGCCAACGTGGTGCCCGGCGCCGTCAGCCACACGTTGGACGTGCGCCACGCAGACGATGCCGTGCGCGCCGCGTTGGAAAAGCAGCTGTTCGATGCGGCCGAGGCCATCGCCATGGAAGCGGGGCTCGGTTGCGTTTGGCAGACGCGGCAGGCCCACCGCTCGACGCCGTGCGATCCCGCATTGACCCAGAAGCTGGCGGCGGCCGTCCGCGCACAAACGGGAGCCGCGCCAGCACTGGCCAGCGGTGCCGGGCACGACGCGGTGATCCTGGCGGGGGTCGCCCCGGTCGCGATGCTCTTCGTCCGTTGCCGCGACGGCGTGAGTCATCACCCGGACGAGTTCGTCGCCCCAGAAGATTCGTTAGCCGCACTCCGGGTGCTCATGGCGCTGTTTCAAGGGGGGGAAGTGCCGTGAGCGATTGGGACTTGGCGGTGCGCGGGGCGACGTTGGTCACGCCCAAGGGCTTGGTCGAGGCGGACCTTGTCGTGACGGACGGGACGATTGCCGCCGTCGGTGCGAACCTCTCCGGCAGCGCTGCCCGCGAGGTGGACGTGGCCGGCGCCCTGGTCTTGCCGGGCATCATCGACGCCCACGTCCACTTTAATGAACCCGGACGGACGGAGTGGGAGGGGCTCGGCACCGGTCCGGCGGCGCTGGCGCACGGCGGCGGTACGACCTTCGTCGACATGCCGCTCAACTCGTCGCCGCCGACGCTCGACGCCCGCCGCGTAGAAGAGAAGCGCCGGTTGGCGGAAGGGAAGTCGGTGTTGGATTTTGCGCTGTGGGGCGGTTTGACGCCCGTCAACTTGGACCGGTTGGACGAACTGGCCGAAGCGGGGGTCGTCGGGTTCAAAGCCTTCATGAGCGGCAGCGGCATCGAGGAGTTTCGGCGCGCTGATCTATCGACGCTGCGTGCAGGGATGGCTGTGGCGGCGCGTCACCGGTTGCCGGTGGCGGTGCACGCCGAGGATGAAGAAGAGACCAGCCAGCGCGCCGCGGCCGCGCGGGCCGCCGGCCGGACGTCCTGGCGCGATTACTTAGCTTCGCGGCCGGTTTCCGCCGAGGTGAAAGCGATCGAGGAGGCGCTCGCCTTGGCTGGCGAGACCGGGTGCGCGCTGCATGTGGTCCACGTGAGTTCCGCGGCGGGCGTCGCGGCGGCGCGCCGTGCCAAGGGCAACGGCGTGAACGTCAGCGTCGAGACCTGCCCGCATTACCTCCTGCTGAATGCCGAGGACGTCGGCGCCCTCGGCGCGCCGGCTAAGTGCGCGCCACCGCTGCGCACCGCGGCAGACGTCGGGGCGCTTTGGGAGGCGGTGATCGGCGGCGAGGTCGACACCCTCGGCTCGGACCATTCGCCGTCGCCACCCGACCTCAAGCGTGCGGACGATTTTTTCGCGGTCTGGGGCGGCATCGCCGGTTGCCAACACGGCTTCCCTTTGTTCTTGGAAGCAATCCACGGCCGGTGCGGAATGGACGGGATCACCCTTTTCGCGCGTTTGACCGCCGAAAACGTGGCCGCGCGTTTTGGTTTGGGGCCGCGGAAGGGCGGCTTGGTTTCCGGGGCCGATGCCGACTTCGTCGTGGTGCGGTTCGGCGAACCGTCGCCGGTCCGGGCGGATGACTTGCGCTACCGGCACCGGCTGAGTCCGTACGTCGGGAGGAGTTGCGGTGCGCACCTGGAGGCGGTTTATGCGTCGGGGATCCAAGTTGCGCCGCTCGGGCCGGGTACGCCGTTGCCGCGTCACGGGCGTTGGCTGCGGCCGGAAGGATGAGTTCCGGGTTTCGCGTTCCGCGTTCCGAGTTGCGCGTTCCGAGCAACCGGCGTCCGATCCCAAGGTGATCCCAACGTGCGACGAAGTGGGTTAGACGCCCCGTCTGACTACGGCGCCGATGGCCCTGATCGTGCGGATCCACCGTGCTTCCTGTCGGCTCAAACCGCCCGGCGGCCATCAACCCGGGTAGCCGCCTCCGTCAGCCGGCCGGGGTTTCGCCCCACCGGGTCTTTCGTGAAGCCACGCCCCATCCGGTTCTCGCCATGGCGTCTCGCATGCGAGGTCGCTCGGACCACCAGCCGCTGGCGATGGCCCGCTTTCTGCATTCCAACACTCCTGACCGCCGTCTCCTGTATCCGCCCCGACCCCATGCATACCCGCCATTCCGCCCGCAGCATCGTCGACGCCGTCCGGTTGGTGGTGGCCGACTTCGCAGGTCGACCCACCAGCACCGTGCGCGGGACGGGTGGGCGATCGTTCGAATTCTTTCCCACCGCCATCACCGACAACATCCCGCCGCTGCACCCCGACCTGACGCGGGCGGTCTGCCTCCTGAGCGAATTGCACTTGACCGACGTGCCGCGGGCAACCCTGGGCGTCGGCGAGGAGGATCGCGGCGCGATGATCATCTCCGACGTGCTCTACCACCACCACCTGCCGCGCACCCTGGCCCGCTGGACGCCAACCGGCGCGCCCGGCGAGATCGCGGTGCCGCTGGCCAACGAGTACATCCAGGAAGGCAACGTCAACATCTACCTGAACGGGGTGCAGCCAAACGACCGGATTCTGCTGGTGGACGACCTCATCAGCACCGGCGGCACGCTGGTCTCGTTGGTCGCGGCAATCCGCCGGGTTGGCGCGGAGATTTTGGAGGTGTTTACCGTGGGAGAAAAGAGTGAGAACGGCGGCCGGGAGAAGCTTTGGCAGGCGACAGGTTTGCGGGTGAAAACGCTCGTTGTCACCACCCTGGAACGGCAGGGTAGAGGTTACCAATCCAAGGTGGTTCGGGTGCACTTGGGTAATCTGCCGGCGACAACGGCGGCGGAAGTTGCGGCATCGTTCCCAGAGGGTTTCTGCGTGCTTGGTTCGGGCGACTGACGCGGCGGGTGCAGCCCGGTGCGCCTGCAAGTTTTAGATCACGGCGGGTAAAAAGGTGCAATGGCGCGCTTCGCGCGGGTTCTCGGTTGCCGGGGAATTGGTAGATCAAGGTGAGTCATGCGAGACGCCGTGCGGGTTTTTCCAAGCCCGGCACCCTCCGCCCGCCGACCGTTCACCCCGGTGGCCGCATCGCCTTGGCGGCCGGGGGTTAACGCCCGACCGGGTCACCCGTTGCGCCCCGCCTGTCCCAAGCCAAACGGCAAACGCCAAACGGCAAACGCCGCACCCTTCACGGGTCGCCAACCGGAGACCAAAAACCGGGAACGTTTGTCTTTCTTCCCCCAGTCACAAAACCTGCTACACCGTGCCCATGCTCCAACGCTTCTTCGCCCTGCCCGAGCACGGCACCACGGTCTCGCGCGAAATCGTCGCCGGGCTGACCACCTTTGCGGCGATGGCCTACATTCTGGCCGTCAACCCCTCGATCCTGTCGACCACGGGCATGGACAAAGGCGCGTTGATTACTGCGACCGGCATCGCTTCGGCCGTGATGACCGTCGCGATGGCCCTGGCAACCAATTACCCCATCGCTTTGGCGCCCGGCATGGGGTTGAACGCGTTTTTTGCGTTCACCATTTGCGGGACCAAACACGTCCCGTGGGAGGCGGCGTTGGGGCTGGTGTTTTACAGTGGACTGATCTTCATGCTCCTTTCCGTGAGCGGGCTGCGGCAACGGCTCGTCGCGGCCATCCCGTTGGAACTGAAGTTGGCCATCAGCGCTGGCATCGGCTTCTTCATCGCGTTCATCGGGTTGAAGAACGGCGGCGTCATCGTCCCAAACCCGGCGACCTTTGTGACGCTCGGCGACCTTTCTAAACCCGGACCGATCCTGGTGGTGCTCGGCGTCATCCTCACGGCCATCCTCATCATCCGCCGGGTGCCGGGCGCGATCGTCATCGTTGTCCTGCTGCTCACCCTGGCCGGCTTTTTCCTGCCGGCCGGCGACAGTGCCGGGGGCACCATCACCGCCAAACCGGCCGGCCTGATCAACCTGCCCGCCTCGCTTGCGCCGACGGCGTTCCGGCTCGACCTCGGTTATTTTTGGCGCAACCTCGACTTGGCCATCCCGTTGGTCCTGGCCCTGCTCTTCGTCGACTTGTTCGACAACATGGGCACGCTGATCGGCGTAGCCAAACGCGCCGGTCTGCTCGACGCCACGGGCAACCTGCCGAAGGTTGGCCGGGCGTTCCTGGCCGACGCTTGCGCGGCGATGTTCGGCTCGACGCTGGGCACATCGACCGTCACCAGCTACATCGAGAGCGCCGCGGGCGTCGAAGCCGGCGGGCGCACCGGCCTGAGCGTGTTGGTGACCGCGCTCTGCTTCTTGGGCGCGCTCCTGCTCACCCCGTTGATCTTGGTGATCCCGGCCGTGGCGACCGCACCCGCCCTGGTGATCGTGGGTGCATTCATGATGCAGGGTTTGGCGGAACTCGACCTGCGGGATTTCCGAGTGACGGCCCCGGCGTTCGTCACGGTGTTGACCATGGCTTTGGCGTTCAGCATCAGCGAAGGATTGGCGTTGGGCATCCTTACCTACGTCGGCATCCAGGTGGGCACCGGCGCGGCGCGGCGCGTCGGCGCGGTGACCTACGTCTTGGCGGCCCTGTTCTTGCTGCACTTCCTGTTCGGAAGGTGAGGGGCATGACGAAGGCCAAAGGCCAAAGACCAAACCAGACAAGAATTCGCCACGCGCACCTTCCAACCGGCCACCTGGATCTGACCCACAGTTCCCTCCGGTTTTTCATTCGGCTTTCGTCATTTGGCCTCTTTCTGGCCTTTGGCCTTTGTCATTTGGCCCTCTCCGCCGAGCCGATGGCGGTGAAGGTGGTGGTGTTGG
Organism: uncultured Chthoniobacterales bacterium; assembly: GCA_964252355.1. Lineage (GTDB taxonomy): Bacteria > Verrucomicrobiota > Verrucomicrobiia > Chthoniobacterales > JAFAMB01 > CAXUNV01. Next base: position 10,210 of record CAXUNV010000016.1, read on the forward strand.
CCATGTTCGAACCGGGTGAGGACGAGGGCGATTTTCCAGGGGAGTACCAGCATTGGGTCGAGCGCCGGCACCTTGACACGGTGATCCCGTTGCCGGCCGGTTACCACGACCTGCGAACCGACGGCAAAGGCGTCATCGCCACCGTCACGGGCGTGGGGACGGCGCGCGCGGCCGCCTCCGTGATGGCGCTCGGTTTGGACCGGCGTTTCGATTTCTCGCACGCTTACTGGTTGGTGGCCGGAATCGCCGGGATCAACCCGAACCGCGGCAGCATCGGCAGCGCGGTCTGGGCCGATTACGTCGTCGACGGCGACTTGGCTTACGAGCTCGACGCCCGGCAAGTGCCGGCGGGGTGGTCGACGGGCATCATCCCGCTCGACCGGCTGGAACCTTTTGCGGCGCCGCCCAAAGGGTCCGGCGCGGAATGTTACCCCCTCAACGCCGACCTGACCCGCTGGGCGTTCGACCTAACCAAAGGTGTTCCCCTGGACGACGACGAGTCCCTCCGCAAGAACCGGGAGCGTTACGCTGCCGTTTCGCCGCCGGGCGCCGAACCGCCCAAAGTACTACTGGGCGCCACGCTCTCCAGCAGCCGTTTCTGGCACGGTGCCCTGATGAACCGGTGGGCGGACGCTTGGGTGCGCTATTGGACTGAGGGCCGCGGCGCTTACACCACCACCGCCATGGAAGACAGCGGCACGCTCCGCTCCCTAGACTTCCTTGCCAAAGCGGGCCGGGTTGACCGCCGACGCGTGTTGGTGCTGCGCACGGCGAGCAACTTCGATTCCGAACCGCCGGGCAAGACCGCGCTGGAGAACCTCACCGACGAGACGGTCCACACCTACTCGGCTTACGGTCCGAGCCTCGAGGCGGCGTTTCGGGTGGGCAACAAAGTGGTCGACGAGTTGCTCAACGGTTGGGCAAAATACGAGGTGGACCTTCCGCAACCCACTCCTTGATCTTCCCAGCGCCGCACCGTCACCCATCCGCACCTGCATGAAACCCTTCCCAGTCCCGCCGCTCGCCGACGTCACGCTCCAGCTCGCGGCGGTCGCGGCAGGACGCACCCCGCCGGATGCGGTCATCACGGGCGCGACAACTCTTTCGACCTACACCGAACGACTTTTGCCAAACCGCGAACTTTGGCTCGCCGCGGGCCGGATCGCGGCGGTGTCACCGGCGGGCAGTTGCCCTTACCCCGGCGTGCCCACGTTTGACGCGGCGGGCGGGACGATCGCGCCGGGCTTGGTCGACCCGCACGTGCACGTCGAGAGCAGCATGATGACGGTGTGCGCGTACGCCGAAGCGGCCCTGCTCAACGGCACGACCACCATTTTTTGCGACAGTCACGAGATCGGCAACGTGTGCGACCTCGCCGGCGTCGAATGGATGTTGGAGGACGCGCGGCACGCGGCACTCAACGTGTTTCTCACCGTTCCCAGCACGGTGCCGGCCACTCATCCCGGGCTGGAGACGGCCGGCGGCGACCTCACCGCCCAAAAGGTCGGGGCGATCTTCGACCGTTGGCCCGAGGCGGTCGCGCTCGGGGAAAAGATGGATTTCATCCAAGTGGTGCAGGGTGACGCGCGTAGCCACGCCATCCTGGCCGAGGCACTGCGGCGGGGACGGCCCGTGTGCGGCCACCTTTACGGGCGCGCCTTCGTGGCCGCGGGCGCCGACCCGGAAATCGCCGGCGACTTCCTGGAAGCGGGCCTTTGGCTGTTTCTCCGGGGTGGACCGCCGACCGGGCCGTGGCACAGCTTGCCGCAGGCGATCCGGGCGGTGACCGAGGCGGGTGCGCACCCGAAACGGGTTTGCGTCTGCACCGACGACCGCGACGCGGACGACCTCTTCACGTTCGGCTTGGACTGGGTGGTGCGGGCGGCGGTCGATGCCGGGTTGGCGCCCGTCACGGCTTGGAGCTGCGGGTCGCTGCCCCCGGCGACCCGTTACGGTTTCGACGGCGAATTTGGCGGCCTCGGCCACGGCCGCCGCGCGGACCTGGTCTTATTGGACGACGGTCTGCGTCCCCAGGCGACGTGGCTGGGTGGCCGGCTCCTGGTGCAAGACCGCAAACCCACGGCCCTGCTCGAAACCGTTTTGGGGCAGCGTTACCGCTACCCCGCGCCGGCCTACCGGACGCTGACGCTCCCCAAGTGTGCCCCGTTGGTGCCACCCTTGCCGGAGGAACCGGTCCGGGCGCACTTCATCACCCTGGCCGAGGCGCAAATCCCGACGCGGCACGAAGCCGTCGCTTTGAAACCCGCCGCGTCCTGGCCGGAACTCCTCCGCCGCGAAGACTTCTGTCACCTAGCCGTCGTGGAACGTTATGGGAAAGGCGGCCAAGTCGGGTTTGGTTTGCTCAAGGGGTTTGGTTTGCGCGACGGCGCCGTGGCGAGCAGCGTCGGGCACGACGCCCACAACGTGGTGGTGGCCGGCACGAACGAAACGGACATGCGCGTCGCCTTACAGTTCCTCACGCAAACCCAAGGCGGCGTCTGCGTGGTGCGGGCCGATCAAGTGGTGGCCTCGGTGGCGTTGCCGGTGGCTGGGCTTTTGTCCGACGCGCGCGCGCGGGTGGTGGCCGAGGAAACTTCCCGCCTCAAGGAAGCGTGGACCGCGGCTGGGTGCACCCTGCCGTACATGGGCTTTAACTTGTTGCCGCTCTCGGTCATCCCGGAAATCCGGCTCACCGACCGCGGGCTGGTACTTTGTCCGGAGATGGTCGTCATACCGCTTTTTGAAACGTTATGATTGGCGGTGCGTGTGCTGCCCTCTTGCGGGTTGCGGTGCTGGGCGTGCTGCCGCTCCTGCTGCTGTCGCTGGCGAACGCGCCCTTGGCCGCGGCCGGCGCTGAACCGGCGCTGAACCGGCTCGCGGTGGCCTGTGCTTACGACGAGGAGTTTCCGGCGTTGCGCGATGCCTTGCTGCCCGGGGCGCAACGCGTGCAACGGACCGAGGAAAAAGGCGTGACGTTTTACCGCGCGTCGTTCGGCGATCGGGAACTGGTCCTCTACATGACGGGCGTCAGCATGGTGAACGCGGCGCTGACGACCGAATTTGCCGTCGAGCGGTTTCATCCTGACGCGCTCCTTTTTTGTGGCATCGCTGGTGCCGTCGACCCGGCACTCCGGCCGGGTGACGTGGTGGTGCCGGACCGTTGGATCCATCAAACCGAATCGGTCTGGGCCAACCCCGCACCCGGCACGAAGCAGGGCTACGCCTTACCCAAGATCTTTCGTCCCCGCCACGGTCACTACGGGATGATCTGGTTTGACGACGTTTGGGTGACCCGTTCCGGGGAGACGACGCCACGGCAGGTGCACGCGTTCCCGGCTGATCGGAAGCTGTTGGCCGCCGCCAAAACGGCCGCCGTGGGCCTGGACCTCCCCGCCGCTGACGGCCGGCGGGCACGGGTCACGGTCGGTGGCGTCGGCATGGCCGGCCCGGTCTTTCTCGACAACCGCGATTTTCGCGAGTGGGCGTTCCGCGAATGGCACGCCCGCATCCACGAGATGGAGGGCACGGCCGTCGCCCAGGTGGCGTACGTCAACCGGCTGCCCGTGCTGGTCGTGCGCGGCATCAGCGACTTGGCGGGCGGACAAACCGACCCGGACCAGGAAGAAAAGCTGGGTCGCTTGGCCGCGCAGAACGCCGCGACCGTGACGTCCCGCCTGATCAAAACGCTCTGGGGCGTGCCTTTCCCCGACCGGGCCGGAGCGCTTTCCCAAAACCGATGAACCGTTCGATCGCCCTCTTGCTCTCCTGGAGTTTGGCGCTTTGCCCGGGGCTTCTCCGGGCCGGCGAGACGGCCATGCCCGCTTCGTCTCGCCCGCCGCGTGTGGTGGCGGTGGAGGCCGCGTTCCAACCGGAGCTCGACGCCATCGAGGCCGAAATTTTTGCGGGTCAACCGCCGGGCACGCGCACCGAACACAACGGCACCACCTTTGTCGAGTGCGACCGGGGTGGGCTGCACCTCGTGCTTTTCTTGAGCGGCATCAGCATGGTCAACGCCGCGCTCACCACCCAGGCGGCCATTGACCGGTACCATCCGGGCCTGCTCCTGTTCTGCGGCATCGCGGGCGCGGTGAACCCGGAACTGCGGCCCGGGGACGTGGCGGTGCCAGCCGGGTGGATCCACCAAGCCGAAGCGGCGTGGTTGAACCCTGATCCGCACGCGCCGGACCACTACATCCTGCCGCCGCGGTTCCAGGAAAAATACGGCCATTTTGGGTCCATTTTCCCCAAAGACGTGCGCGTGGTGCGTGCGGGGCAGACCACGCCGGAGAGCGTCCACGAGTTTCCCGCCGACCCCGCCTTGTTGTCGGTGGCCACGGCCGCTGCGGCGGAGGCCGTCGTGCGCAGGCCCGACGGCGCGCCCGCCCGCGTGCTCGTGGGCGGCACGGGCATGAGCGGCCCGGTCTTTCTCGACAACCGGGATTTTCGGGAATGGGCGTTCAGGGAGTGGCACGTCAACCTCCACGAGATGGAGGGCACGGCCGTCGCCCAGGTGGCGTACGTCAACCGGCTGCCCGTGCTGGTCGTGCGCGGCATCAGCGACTTGGCGGGAGGTCAACCCGGTCAGAACGAGGAAGTGACGTTCGGGCCGTTGGCGGCCAAAAACGCCGCCACCGTCCTCGGTCGCGTGCTGGATCGGTTGGGGACACCTGAGGCAGCGCCTGCCGCCGCCCCTTCACCGAGTCCTTGATGAATGCGACCGTCTTTGGCGAAACCCGGACCCGGATAAAAACCCGGCATGCCCTCATCGCACCGGATGGCCACGTCCTTTCGACGTTGCCAGGCATGGCTGCCGTCCGGCCAGTGGTGCTGATTTCTCCGGAGCTGGGCGCCCGGTTTGCACAAATCCTCGTCGACATTCCTCCCGGCCAGACGGCGTCGGCCAAACCGAGCGCTACCCAAACGGCCGGGTTCGTGATAAATGGCGGCAAAGGTACGCTGAGCACGGCGGGGAAGGCCTTTGGGGTGACGTCCGGCAGCTATTTCTACACGGCGACCGGTTGGGAACTGCGCGCCGGCACCGACCCGCTGCAGGTCGTGCTTTTCCAAAAACGCTACGTTCTGCCCGAGGGAGGAGGTGCGCCGCCCGACCCGGTCGTCGGCCAGGAGCAGGAGGTGGTGGGTGCGCCCTTCCTGGGCGATGAACGGGCACGCCTGCAGGTGCTCCTGCCGGACCACCTCGCTTTCGACCTCGCGATGAACGTGTTCACGTACGATCCGGGCGCGCACCTGCCGTTTGTGGAAACGCACGTGATGGAGCACGGCCTTTACATGTTGAGCGGCCAAGGCGTCTATCGTTTGGAGGACGAGTGGTACCCGGTCCAGGCCGGCGACACCCTCTGGATGGCGGCGTATTGTCCGCAGTGGTTCGTGGCCATGGGGCGTGCGCCGGCGCGCTACCTCTACTACAAGGACGTCAACCGGTTGCCTTTGGGCTGAAACCTTGAGCAGGGCGCGGGCAAGGGAGAGGCGAGCGACGCGGGACGGCGGGTCGGACGACGTCGGGGCGGCGCTCGAGGCCGGGTTGCGCGGGACGTTGCTCACGTCGGCTGAGGAAGGGGCCGTGGTCTGCATCCCGGACGGCGCCCTGGCCTGGGATGCGTCGGGGGTGATCGGCTTCGCCGGCCCGTGGTCGCACCGGCCGCGCACGCGCCAGATTCGGTGGCCTGAGGCGGAGTCGCGGCGGTTGATCACGCCAGGATTCGTCGACGTGCACGCCCATTTGCCGCAATACCCTGCGGTCGGTCAAGGCGGTCTGGAGCTGCTCCCGTGGCTGCACCGCCACATCTTCCCGCTCGAAAAGGGGTTCACACCCGCGCGTGCCGCCTCAAAACAGACATCGGTGCTCTCGGCGTGCGCGTGGTCATGGGCCAAACCA
>CAXUNV010000016.1:16115-19634 GCA_964252355.1 uncultured Chthoniobacterales bacterium
AACGGGGTTCACACCCGCGCGCGCCGCCGCCGAAGCGCCGCGGTTCTTCGCCGAGCTCAAAAAGCACGGCATCACCTCGGCCGCGCTCTACGCCAGCGCGCACGCCGAGAGCACCGATGTCTGTTTTGAGGCGGCACGCGCGAGCGGCCTGCGCGTGGTCATGGGCCAAACCATGATGGACCGGGATTCGTACCTTGCGCGAGCGTCACCAGCGTTGACCCGGCGGATCTTGCGCGAAGGCGAACGGCTCTGCGCGCGCTGGCACGGCGAAGCCGGTGGCCGGTTGGCCTACGCGTGGAGCCCGCGTTTTGCGCTGAGTTGTTCGGAGGAACTGATGCGCGAAACCGGCCGCTTAGCGGCGGCGACCGGCGCCTTCGTCCAAACCCACCTTTCGGAAAACCGGGCAGAGATTGCCGTGGTGAACGCCCTCTTCCCTAAAGACGAGGATTACACGGGCGTCTACGAACGTTGCGGCCTGCTGGGACCGCGCACGGTCGTCGGTCACGCCATCCACTTGGCGGAACGGGAACGACGGGTTTTGGCGGAGACAGGCACGGCCGTCGCGCACTGCCCGACCTCCAATCTTTTCCTGCAAAGCGGCGTGATGCCTTGGTCGGATCTGGCCGGCTGCGGCTTGCGGATCGGGTTGGGCAGCGACGTCGCCGGCGGACCCGAACTCTCCCCCTGGGAGGTGCTGAAGGGAGCCGACTACGCGCACAAGGCGCGGGCCGCCTTGGACGGCACGAGCATCCCGCCCACGACCGGCGTCCTTTTTCGGGCCGCCACGGCCGGCGGGGCACGGATCCTCTGGCCGGAACGGGCCTTGGGCGAGCTTGCCGCTGGCCATGAGGCCGACCTCGCCGTATGGGACGTCGACGGGGTCGACGCCTACGGGCGTTCCCTGCTCGACGTCGCCGACGGGGCGGAACTCCTCTCCAAGCTGGTGTTCCGCGGCGGGCGGGCCCGGGTCGTCGACTTGTACGTCGCCGGCCAGAGGGTGTGGGAGGGGTAGCGCGCAGCACCGGCGTCCCGTCGGTACGGCAGAGAAAAATCCGCGGGATCGGTCCGTTGCAAAGGTGCAGACGCCCGTCCGCGCACCCCGACGCCCGCCCCTTTCTCATTTCTGACTTCGAACCTCCAAAATCCGTTGCTTTGGCTTCGCAACGGTAAAGCCGGCGCGCTTTACGCCGTAGACAAGGACGGGTACAACCGGGCCCGCCTTAACCGTCACGGGCCGCCGGAAAGTGGCGGGTGTTTTAATCAACAGACCAGGGAAGCATCGTCATGAGAAAGAAGTCTGGCGGCGCGCGCACGCGCCTTTGCGTCGGTGCACTCCTGTTGGCTGCGGTGGCCTGGGCGCACGGGCAAGTCATCCCGCCCACCCCAACGGTCGATTCCGAGAGCACGCTCGAGCAGGTGGTGGTGACCGGCGCGCGGATCCCGATCAACGAATCGATCGTGCCCACCGTCCGCCCGAACACCGCCGCGTTCGGCTTGGAGCAAAACATCATGGAAGTGCCGCGCAACGTCACCATCATCTCGCGGGCGCAGCTCGATGACGTCTCGATCCAGGACGTGCGCGATTTCAGCAAGTTGACGACCAGCTCCTACACCACCAGCAACTTCGGCGCGCCGACCAACCCGAGCATCCGCGGCCAGACGGCCGACGTCTTCGTCAACGGGATGCGTAAGGGACTCACCAGCAACGGCAACGGGCTGCCGCTGGACTTCAACAGCGTCGAGTCGGTCGACATCTTCAAGGGGCCGCCCACGGTGGTCTACGGCGCTTCGCAGTACGTCGGCGGCTTCGTCAACCTGCAAACCAAACAGCCGTTCTTCGACCGGTTCCACGCCTCGACGAGCGTCACGGTCGGCTCCTACGACCAGTACCGTTGGAACCTCGACCTTGGTGGCCCCATCATCAAAGACAAGCTCGCCTACCGGGTCAGTTACTCAGGGGAAGAATCAGGCAGTTATTACGAGAACGGGGAGTCGCGCCTCCATTCCATCTACGGAGCGCTCAATTGGACGCCGTCCACCAACTACTCCCTGGCGCTGAGCGGCGATCTCTTTTTCGCGCGCTACACCGAAAATTTCGGCTTCAACCGCCCGACGCAGAACCTGGTCGACAACGACCAATACTTCACCGGCCCGATCGCGGGGTACGTGCCGGGCACCGGCAACTACGGCGCCCTCGTCCAATCGGGCGGCAACCTCATCGAGCCGACCGGGACGAAGACGCTTGACCACAGCGTGCGGCTGCTCCGCCCAGGTGACGGTTCGTACGGGCGCTATTTCAACGCTCAGGCGATTCAGACCCTCACGTTGAACGACAGCGCGAGCCTCGTGAACAACACCCTGTTCCAGTACATCGATCGGCACACCAAGTCGTCGTACTTCTACGACGAGATCATCACGCCGGCGTTGTCGGTCGAGAACCGGACGGAGTTGCACCTCAACTTTGACATCCCGTTCGGCGGCGGGGGTGCGCCGGCTTCCGCACCCGCGTCTTTGGCCGAGGGTGACGAAGGCAAGGGGGCCAAAGCGCCGGTACTACCCGAGAAAAAGCCGTTCGTGCTCGGCAACCAAATTAACCTCGGCTTCGACGTCCGTTACCAGGAGGTGACGGCCTACGACGACTTCTTCAACGAACCGGCCAACGCCTGGGACCTGAGCCTTTCCCGAAGCCTGATCAACTACCAAAACTTCACTCCTGGATTCGACATCCCGGTGCCTGGTCACCCAAGCTACGTGGCGAACGCCGGCGAGGCCAACGGCGACACCAACCGCTCGCGCCTGCTCGACCTGGCGCCGTTTTACCAGCACGTCTTCAAGCTAGGCGACAAGGTGGAAATCACCGGGGGCGGGCGCGCGGACATCCTGCTCATCAACGCCATGGACCCCTTGGCGGGCTACGTCGGCGAAACCCGCTACCAAGACCGTTCGACGCTCGTCGAACCCAACGCCAACGGGAGCGTGACGTTCCGGCCCACGAAATGGCTGAGCACTTACTTCACCTACAACTACAGCCAGTCCTTCGGCTCGGCCAACGGCGGCGGCTTGTTGTCGGACATCCCGATCGCCGCCACAGCGGATTACCACCGGGTGAGCCAACTGTGGGAGTTTGGCGGCAAACTTTCGTTGCTCCAAGACACCCTGTTCGTGAGCAGCGCCCTGTTCCAACAGGAACGCAACGACCAAAACCCGGGCGGCTCGGCCAACAAGGTGGTCGTGCGCGGTTTTGAGATCGAAGCCGACTACCAGCCGAGCCGCAATTTTTACCTGAACGCCGGCTACAGCTTGCTCGACGCGCACACCCATGGGGCGCCTTCGGAAAGCCAGCAATACCCGATCGATGACCCGCGCAACCTCCAGTCCGATGGGACCTACTCGGTCGACAACTTCGCCCAGTTGCCCAACGGCTCCTATCGCCAGCCCGGGTTGCCGAAGCACCTCTTCAACGTCCTGGCCCGTTACCAAGTGCCCACGTCGGTCGGCACCTTCGGGGCGTCTTTGGGC
>CAXUNV010000016.1:19644-20324 GCA_964252355.1 uncultured Chthoniobacterales bacterium
GTTTACGGGCCGTACGACCTCGGCTATGGCGGCTACGTCCGGGTCCCGTGGCAGTACGAGATGGACTTGACGCTCTCCTACAAAACCAAGGACGAACGCCTGGAGGCGCGTTTGGCTTTTCTGAACCTGACGAACACGCACCGCTGGTCGCCGCCCGACCCGTTCTACGGCTACAGCTCCGTCGTGGCGGAGTGGCCGTTGCACATCGAGGGGACGCTGACGTTGCGGTTCTGAGACGCGCGGGTTTCCGGTTGGCGGTTGGCTCGCGGGTGATGCCGGTAGGGCGTTAACCCCCGGCCGGCAGGGGGGGGTGCCGACCTCCGGTGAAGGGCGGCCGCCGGGCGGAGACGAAGGTTGGGCCGGATCGCACGGAGGTTCCCAGCCCGGAACCATGAGATTGGCAATCTGGCGAGGTGTTTCGGGCGGCCGAGGCCTTCCGCGCAGGCTCAGACCGCCCGGCAAGCGTCCACCCCGATTGCCGCCCGGTTCTGCCGGCCAGGTCTTCGCCCCACCGGCATCACCGTGGGCACCGGGTGAGGTTTGGTAGGGCAAGAGGTGTCTTGCGAGGCGCCGCCAGCGTCCCGCCGATCTCGGGCGAGTTTGCCCTGCCGAGCCGTGGTCTGCATATGTCTTGACCCAGCGAGGCATCCCGGTTAGATCGTCCTCCTCTTTCCTTAACG